>JAITAW010000066.1 GCA_031283905.1 Treponema sp.
AGAAAACCGGCGTCCGCCTTGAATTTGTGAATCTGGGCGGCGGCGTGGGGATTCCGTATCTGCCTGAACAAACGGCCGTTGATTATGAGGCGCTGGCATCGGGCGTCAAAGCCGCGTATGACGCCGTTATCGTACCCGCGGGGCTTGATCCGCTCGGCGTCCGCACCGAATGGGGACGGGCGATAACGGGTCCGTACGGGTGGCTCGTAGCCCGCGCCGTGCATCGTAAAAGCATCTACCGCGAGTATATCGCGCTTGACGCCTGCATGGCCGACCTCATGCGTCCCGGCCTCTACGGCGCATACCACCACATTACCGTAGCGGGCAAGGAAGACGCCCCGCTCACAGAGACCTACGATGTGGTTGGCAGCCTCTGTGAAAACAACGACAAATTTGCGGTTCAGCGGAGACTGCCCAAGATTGCGACCGGCAATGCCGGCGACCTCGTTATCATTCACGACGCGGGCGCTCACGGCAGGGCAATGGGCTTCAACTACAACGGCAAACTCCGGTGCGGCGAGTTGCTGCTCCGTTCTGACGGCTCAATTCTCCAGATACGGCGGCAGGAGACTATCGAAGATTACTTTGCAACGCTGACAATGGAGTCTGTGGACGCTCTGTAGCTTTAGGGAGCGCCCGGCGGCAAGTTACGAAAAGCCGTTCCCCGGTCTTTCAGAGGCGGGGTTGCGCGTATGCGGGGGAAATCCCCCGCGCTCCCGGTCTTACGCCCCTGTCGCGGGGAATCGCACCCTAAAGGGATTAAAAAAGCCGCTATATAAAATACATGTAGGATTCGTCCGGATCAACGGTACCTATCAGCGAGGCGAGCGTTTCCCGGTCAATGACCGAAGCGATCCGCTCGTTAAGCCTGTCAAACACCGTTTGTCTGATAACTTTTTGTATTTTAGTCTCCCGTACATTGGGAAGCGGCGGATCAACCACCAGCATATCGCCCTCAAGCTCCCTCAGCGCGTCGCCTATGATAATGTCCTCCGGACGGCGGGCAAGCGTATAGCCGCCGGACGCCCCTTTTACAGAACGGATGAAAAGCGTCCGTCTGAGTATGACCGCGACTTGTTCAAGATAACGGACGCTGATATGCTGCCGCTTGGCAATACTAGCCAAGGAAACGTGCGGTTCATCCATATGTTCGGCGAGGTCAATGAGGAGCCGGACGCCGTACCGCCCCCGCGTTGAGATTTTCATACGGAACCTCCGCCGCAACAGTCGCCGGAACCTTCGCTCATATCATACGTCCGCCCGTATTTCACAATTTCCGCTTGCGGGAATCCGTTGGCCGCAAGGTACTGCTTGAAAGCCGCTTGAGGCTTGGGTTCGCCGTGGACAAGAAGTATTTTCTTCAGGCGTGATGTATCAAAGGTTTTGAGCCACCGCAACGCCTCCGCATAGTCCGCGTGGGCGCTGAATGCGTTGATTTCTTCAACCTCCGCGCGCCGCGCAAACCACTGCCCGTGGATTTTCACCTCTTTCTCGCGGTTGCGGATGCGTCTGCCGAGCGTGTTTTCCGCCATGTACCCGACCGTCAAAATGGTAGTGTTTGGTTTGCCGATACGGTTGATGAGGTGGTGCTGAATGCGTCCCGCTTCGCACATGCCGTCCGCGCTTATGATAATAAGCGGACCGGGATGGTTGTTCAAAGCTTTCGATTCGTCAACGCTGGTGGTAAAGTGCAGGGCGTTGAAGCCAAAGGGGTTTTTGTGATGTTTGATGAAGGCTTCGCGTATGTTTTCATCGTAACATTCGGGATGCACCTGAAATATTGTGGTCGCGTTGGTCGCCATTGGCGAATCCACAAAAGTGGGTATTTCGGGGATTATCCCTTCATCCGCCAGTATGTGAAAATAGTAGACCAATTCCTGCGTGCGCTCAATGGCAAACGAAGGAATAAGGATGCAGCCCTTGGTTTCTACGGTGCGCTTGCACACTTCAGTCAGCTTCTGCATGGCGTCATCGGCGGCATCGTGCCGCCTGTTGCCGTAGGTACTTTCAAGTACGATGTAATCGGGCGCGGGGATCGCGGTTTCCGGATCGCGGATAATGGGCTTGCCGGGACGCCCCAGGTCGCCTGAACAGAGGATTTTCACCGCTTTGCCATTCTGTCGCGCCGTAAACAGAGCCATCGCCGACCCTAAAATATGCCCCGCGTCAAACAACTCCAGCTGTACGTCCGCGCTAATGTTCAACGGGCGGTTGTAGGATACGCCCATGATCTGGCTCGTTGCCTGAATCGCGTCCTGCTCGTCAAATATCGGCTGCCAATCGAATTTTTCGCCCTTTTTATGCGCCTGTTTGCGCAGGAACACCTCGTCATGCGCCTGAATATTCGCGCTGTCCATCATAATAAGACTGGCTATATCCCGGGTTGCGGGCGTTGCGTATATGTTCCCTTTATACCCGTTTTTAGCAAGCAAGGGCAGAAGCCCGCAGTGATCAAGATGCCCGTGCGTTAATACTACCGCCTCAATACGATCGGGGGCGATTCCAAGTTCGCGGTTTTTCCGGTCGGCTTCCATCCGCGATCCCTGGAACGCGCCGCAGTCCACAAGAAAAGATTTTCCGTCAATCTCCAGCACGTGTTTGGAACCGGTTACTTCCTCAGCCGCGCCGAGGGAATAGAATAGTATACTCATAGGGGGCATTATAACATATCTATCTAAAATGAAAAAGGGAAAAACAGGCGGCGGCATATGCTTTTGAAACAAACGCCCTGTCGCAAGATTATCAAAGCGAAGAAAAAAGGAGCCGGAATTGTACCGGGTACCAATCTCCGGTTTCCAAGTTGCGGCGTTCAGCGCGGGGATGACGCCGATGACTTTGAAGCCCGCGTTCTCCGCAAGGACGCGGGCGGGTTTAGTTCCGCATGGTTACGCAGAGGCGCTTAAGAAGTAAGAATAAGCCCAAAAATTATTGTCAATGCGCCTCCATATGGAAGGCTTCCCGCCTCTCGTGCTGTCACGCCCGGCTGAATGCCTGCCGTTAGGCGCGGTTTCATGTTCGGAACCGGTTCTCTTCTTGGGGAAGCCTCACATCTTCATTAGACTTGACGATTCAACCCGATTCGGTTGGTTGCCTCACAAGTTTTAGGCGGCTGTTGTTCAGAAACCGAAATTTCAAATAAGCCTATTTAACCTGTCCACCGCGCCGTTTATTTTTAGTTTTATTATTTCGACATTTTCAAGGCCGTCATTATCGACAACTTTTACGGCTATTAGTATGCGTTCCGGTTTTAAGCGGAACAATTTGCTTGCCTTCTTTGTCAATAATGATTGAGGGCTTAAAACCCTTTTCCTTGTCATAGGTAAAATCCCGGCTATAAAATTCAATTTCCCGAAGACGTTCCGTCCGATTCATCTCTTGGCAATTCATTGATATGAATCCCAATCACCGGCTTTGTGGCAATGGGTACCTTAATTATTTATTTAATCTTTGGGGATTTAATACCCCGGGCTCTTTGGCGGTTAAGGAAGGAAGCGAAAGAAGATATAATGAAATAATGAGAGAATATATACACAAGGCACACAAAGTATCGGTGTTGATATATCATATTGAAATTACTTTTTCAATATCTACAGATAAAAATGTCTATATTATTCATCTTAATTTTGTTTATACATTATTTCAAATACTTTGCCAACCAAGTTTAGGCCAGATTGCGCATAGTTTGCAGGAGATGAGGCGGTAAGGCAGGTCAGACCTCATAGGCAGGTCTTGCCCAGAGGCGCACAGACCAAGGCCTGACCTATCAACACATTCTCTAAAGTGCGGGCGGCGCTCCTCCACGGCATTATAGACGGCGGCAAACGGAGTATCAGGATACCTCTGGGGATAATTGCGAAAATTTTTTAAAAAACAGGGAAGTATTCATCCGGATACGGGTCACTGATACTTACTCGCTTCCCGGATGGAGAGCGGGGCCATCCGGCTTTGGTACCGCTCCACAAAAGAGCGCACCCAGTCAGGGTTTGTTTTGCTGTACTCGCGGAGGCTCCACCCGATAGCCTTATTTATGAAAAACTCGGTTTGACCGAGATTGTTCACAAGAATACGCTCCAGCAAATCAACATTGGTCTGTTCTTTCCTTGCAAGTTGATGGTCAATCGCAATACGCCGTAGCCAAAACGTACCGTCAACGCTCCAGTCCAAAAGGATGGCGTTTGTTTCGGGGCAGCGGAGCGCAATGTCGCCAACAATACCGTCTATGCAGTCAACCGTATCCCACCACGATTTTTGAACGGCAAGGTCGCGGAGTTTGGGAATGTCGTCATAGGTCATTTTGGATTTCACCTTCTCCAAATAGTCCGTTGCCAGATATTGAAACTCGCGCTCCGGTTGCCACCAGCACTTGAAAACAAAGTCCCAGTCAACATCATGCTTCGCGGCGGCCTTCAGGAAATCACGGCTGAGTCTTCTGCGCTCCGGCGCCGGTATGCCGAGGAACGGAAACATATTCCGCATATATGCGCTCATGGCGGTGGCCTTTTCGGGGTCGGCTACGGCCCTGAATATTTCAAAGATATACATATTCACCCTCTCACGGTATGGCGGGGCGCGGGGAACCATACGAAACGCGCTCTCCGGTGAACGCCGGCCTCCGCTGATTCCCGCCTTTAGGGACGCCTCACGACTGAAAGCGTCTCACCGCTTC
Source organism: Treponema sp. (assembly GCA_031283905.1). Taxonomy (GTDB): domain Bacteria; phylum Spirochaetota; class Spirochaetia; order Treponematales; family Breznakiellaceae; genus JAIRKH01. The sequence goes on from JAITAW010000066.1 coordinate 4,667, forward strand.
CTTCCACTTTCGCCCGCGATCAAATTCGTTCTGAAACATGCCGAAAGAAGCGCAGCCCGGAGAAAGAAGCACAACATCGCCCGGCGCGGCGGCGGCGAAGCAGTCCGCGACCGCCCGGTTAAGATCGCCATACGGACCCGCGTACGGAATGAGCGCCGCGTCAAGCGCCGTTTGTAATTTGACGCTTCCGGTTCCAGCGAGCATGACGACTTTTTTCGCTACGGCGCACGCTTTGGCAAGGGGAGTGAAATCCAACTGTTTGTCCGCCCCGCCGGTCAACAACACGACATTTTCAGAGAACGCATCCACTGCGGCGGCGGCGGCTTCAGGAATGGTGGCAGCCGTATCGTTGTAAAATCGTACGCCATCCTTCTCAAAAAAAAATTCGAGCCGGTGTTCAATACCCGGAAAAGTCGAGAGGTTTTCGGCGATAAAAGACGCGGGAAGCCCTAAATCGAGAAGCGATAAACCAGCCGCAAGGAGATTTTTTTTCTGATGAAAACCCAAGACAAGGTTTTTCGCGCTTACGATTTCAACAACAGGAGCGTCGGGCGAGAGGCGGGCGAAGGCGGGCGCGGACGCATCGTGCGACAACCAGCCGCCCGCGATGCCGTCAGGAAGCGGGCGTTCGGCGCACGCCATTTTTCGCGCATGGGTTTCGCTCAAAAAACGCCGCCCCCACGAATCGTCATAGGCGACCGTAACATCGCGGGCGTCCTGCCCCTGGTAGATGACGCGCTTGTCGGCGACATAGGCTTCCATGTTTTCATACCGGTCAAGGTGATCCGGCAAGATGGCGGTAAGCGTAGCGATGCGGGGTTTCAAAAGCGCCTCTCCACCGGAACCCGCCTTGATCCGTCCCTTCAGATCGCCAAGCTGCCAGCTTGAAAGCTCAAGTACAACATCGTCAGGCGAATCTCCGCCCGGCTGCAAAGCATCCGCCGGACGCGGAGTGTCCGGCGAATCGCATCCGCAGGGCGCGTCCAGAAACGTGAGCGGCGATACCGTGATGTTTCCGCCAAGAAACGCGGAGCCTCCCAGTAGCAGCCGTTCACGCGCCTTCTGCAGAACCCAATGGATCGCGGAAGCTGTGCCGGACTTGCCTTTTGAACCGGTAACCACCGTAAGGCGCGTCTTCGCCCTGTCAATATAGTCCAAAAAAAGGGAAATATCGGTTTCAACCCTACGCACTTTTCGCAAGTAGGGAGAATCGGGACGTACGCCCGGATTTTTTACAACCATGTCGGCGTTTTCAAAATCGGCTGTTTCATGCCTGCCCAGTACATAGCGGATGCCCTGAAAGTCCCGCAACTGTTCAAGCGACGGAGCAAGCGCTTTTTCATCGCGGAGATCGGTTACGGTAAGATCCGCGCCGCGGGAGGCAAGGTAGCGGGCCGATGCAAGTCCGCCGCCATTGACTCCCAAGCCCATAATCAGCGCCTTCACGCCGGAATAACTCGTCTTTTCCTCTTCACACTTCATATTTTGTATGATACAATAGGCTCCGCATTATGACAATACGGATATATCTTCCTAAGTGACATATTGGATATTTGATAAAATTCGTTTGACTTTAGCCTGGAAGCCTCTAATAATTGAATGAAGGGTATGATTCGCTACGCCATTCCACTGCGGCAGGTTTATCGGCGAAACTCTATGGATACATACCCCGCCGGAGCGCGTTCCCGCTGAAAACATCGGGATAAGGGACATGCGCATACGCTCGCGCAATCAGCGCTACGTTGCAATCTTGCGGAGACGGTCCAGAATCGAAAGTATAAGGGCGCGAAACAGAAAACAAGAGAGGAATCCGGGAAAATATGCAAGAATATATGAAAATAAACCTCCGGGCTTATTCGATTGGATTACGAAACGAGGAATGCCACGGCGCTTGCTCATGGCGCTTGCTCCGTACAGGAAGGGAACGCCGATGGGTCAAATAGAAGCGCCGGTCCCAATTTTAGATGACGCCGGAAATCCGGCGCGTTTCGGCTGGGCGCGTGATTCTTGTTTTCAATACGACCCTGACGCGGTGGCGGCGAGCCGGTGGCGCATAAGCGAAGCCGACCGGTACGTCATTTCTTCGCCGACTCACTTGGTCGTTTTTGAAATCATGGACAATGGATTTCTGGGCTACAGCAACATCTGCCTGGTGTCGTTGCGCGACAAAAAACATTTCATGTTCACCTCAAAGAGAGCGTTTCCCCTGGGCAACATTGAAATGCCCCATTCTATTAAAACCGGTTCAATACGGCTGCACAAAAAAAAACTGCTGCTTGATTTCATTGCCATGAAAAGCGGCGCGCGAATAATAAAAGTCGATATACCTCAATTCGATCACTACCGCAACATGCGGGGAGAGTTTGTTCTCATCCCGCCGCACCCGGCGGAGTCGCTGGCAACCGTCATGCCTTGGCGCGGGGATCAGTCCGCATTTCGCTATGCCCTGTATTCGCCGTGGTTTTCAACAGAAGGGACATTGCAACTCGGCACTACGGGAATAACGTTTACCAAGGGAAACGCATGGGGTATTTTCGACTGGACGCGGGGCGTACGCCCGAAAACCGATACGCGGTATTGGGCGGCGGCGTGCGGCTTGGTCGATGGAAGGCAAATCAGCATGAGCATTGGGTACGATTCCGCCGATTCGGAGCATGGCACCGGAAACGCCTTCTTTGTCGGCGGCAAATTGCACAAGCTCAACCATGTTACGTTTCATATATCGCCATCGAGTTGGCTTGCCCCGTGGCGTTTCACCAGCAACGACAACCGCATGGAAATGACGTTTACGCCGGAAATAGACTGGGAAGACAGCAACCGCATGTTTTTCTACACCATAAAGCGCAGACAGTTCTACGGCTCTTTTTGCGGGAAAGTGATCCTTGACGATAAATCGGTCGTCAATTTCAAACTCACCGGTTTCGCGGAACGGAGAAAGATGAGGTTATAGTATGTTTATATCTTCAGCGCACGTTTTTGATAGGATTTCCCGGCATATTAACTTTGAAAAAGTAAAGAATCGCGGCGAATTCACCCTTGATTCAATGAAAATGCTTGCGGAATTGGCGAATCATCCTGAAAGGTCCGCTCCGGTCATCCATATCGCGGGATCAAAGGGCAAAGGCTCGGTTGCGGCGTACTGCGCCGGCATTCTGGAGGAAGCGGGCTTCACATGCGCCCGGTACGCCTCGCCTCACGCGGCGGATTGGCGGGAGCGCGTCACGGTTGGCGCCGCTTTCTTTGACGAGTCAATCTACCTTGAAGCGGGCGATGAACTGTTCTCCGTTATGGAGCGTTTTATGGAAAGGACAAAAGAAACCGCGTCGCCGACGTTCTTTGAGCTTATGACGATGTATTTCTTTCTGTGCGCGCGAAAGGCGCGTTGCGATGTCATGGTGGTGGAAACCGGCATGGGCGGCAGACTCGATGCCACAAACATCGTTGATCCGCTCGTGAGCGTGATCACCCTTATCGAAAAAGAGCATACCGAGTATCTGGGAGACACGCTTGCGCTCATAGCCGGAGAAAAAGCGGGCATTATAAAGCCGGGGCGTCCGGTGGCGCTTGCGGAACAACGGCAAGAAGCCTACGATGTTTTCGCCAAAAGAGCCGGGGAACAAGGCGCCCGTCTGTACTACCTTCCCGGCAATGCGCGTCTGGAACATATACGCCTATTTCCGGACAAAACATCGTTCCGGCTTGTCCCGGCGTGGCTGCCCGCGCCGTCCGGGCCGCTCGCCTTGTCCGTCCCCGCTCCGGGCGTTGTTCAGGCGTACAACGCGGCGCTGGCGGTTCTCGCCGCAACGGTTGCCTTCCCTCGCATGAGCCCGGAAGCCATTACCGCGGGACTGGCGAAGACCGCGCTTATCGCGCGGTTTGAAAAAATATGCGATGATCCGCTTGTAATTATTGACGGCGCGCATACCGGTTCAAGCATAGCCGCCTGCGCGGATACATGGACAACGCTGTACGGCAAAGCCGCCGGCTCCGCCGCCTGCGCGACCGGCGTACTCCTGTTCGGCTGCGTAGCGGACAAAGACGTTTCCGCAATGGCGTCTATACTGTTTCCCCTGTTTTCGCATATCATTATCACAAGACCCGGAACATTCAAGACGAGTTTTCCCGAAAAAGTATACGCGGTCTTCGCCGAATTGGAGAAAGCCGAAGGCGGGCGGCTCCCTCGGAAGCCGGGGAGCATCCGGTTTGAGCCTGAAACGCGCAAAGCCATAGCGCAGGCTTTGTCGTTGGGATGGGAAAAAAAAGCGCCGGTTCTGGCTACGGGGTCTTTTTATCTGGCAGGCGAGGTTATATCATATATGAAAAACAATTGGAAGCCAACAGGAGAATAAATGCATGATACGGTTAAAAAACGAGAAACAAATTGACGGAATTAGAACATCGTGTAAAATGCTTTCCGCCATGTACCGCGAGATCATTCCTTTTGTAAAGCCGGGAATTGAAACAAAAGAGCTTGAAAAATGGGCGCGAGACTGGATACGACGCGCGGGGGGGCAACCCGCGTTTCTGGGCTACGGTCCCAAAAAAAATCCCTTTCCGGCGGCGCTCTGCGTTTCCATAAACAATACGGTGATCCACGGCATTCCCTCCGGGCGCAAGATTGCGGACGGCGATCTCGTTTCCCTTGATTGCGGCATAGACCTTGGCGGTTTTATAAGCGATCAGGCGATTACGATAGAGGTGGGAAAAGTCTCCCAAACCGCGCGTAACCTCAACAAGGTGACGCGGGAATGTCTTCACAAAGGGATCGAAGCGGTCAAATCCGGGGACAGACTGTTGCAGATAGCGCGGGCCGTAAGCGGTCATGCCCGCTCGTTCGGCTACGGCGTGGTGTACCAGTACTGCGGGCATGGCGTCGGCTTGGCTTTGCACGAAGACCCTTCGGTACCAAACACCCCCTACGGCTCAAACCCTCGCATGATGGCCGGCATGGTGATAGCCATTGAGCCCATGATAAACGCCGGCGCCGGGGACGTGGAATTGCTTGACGATGAGTGGACCGTGGTAACCGCAGATGACACGCTGTCCGCCCATTGGGAACACACGGTCGCCATCTTCCACGATCACACGGAAATACTGACCGATGACATCACCCTCTAACGCGCCGCTTTCTTCCTTGCATATTCATTCCGTCTACTGCGACGGCAGCGATGACATAGAAACCCTGTGCGCCGCAGCTTTTCAAAAAGGGATCCGTACTATCGGCTTTAGCTCGCACGCGCCCTTTCTCGCAAAACGGGCAAAGCCGCCGCCGCCCCAAACTCAATGGCACATGCGCCCGCGGGATCTCGGCGCGTATTTGGCTGAAATCCACGAAGCAAGACAACGATGGGCCGGAAAACTAACCGTCTATGCGGGGCTTGAAGTTGACTATATACAAGATATTGCGGGTCCCGCGGATTTCACCGAGTATCGAACCTTGGCAGAAAACGCGCTTCACTACATCATCGCGTCCGTGCATTACCTGGTCCCGCCGCATGGAGCGCCTTTTACGGTGGACGGCGCTGACGAAGAATTTGAGAGCGGCGTCCGTAACGGGTACAACGGCAGCGTTGAGGACGCGGTAAACGCTTATTGGGACGCGGAAGAAGCGCTTGTCAAAGAGGGCGGTTTTGAGATTTTGGGGCATGTCGATCTCATCAAGAAAAACAATGCGGGAGAAAAATATTTCTCTCCCCAAAGCGAATGGTTTGTTACGCGCCTCACTCGACTTGCCGACCGCATAGCCGCTTCGGGAATCACGGTGGAGGCAAACACCGGCGGCTTGAACCGGGGGAGAGTCACGGAACTCTACCCGTCCCCGTTCTTTCTAACCCTTTTACGGCAAAGGAACGTACCGGTTGTCATCACGGCGGACGCGCACTGCGCGGCTCATCTCGACGGCTGCTATCCGCAGGCAGTGGAAGCGTTGCGCACGGCGGGGTATGAAGAGGACGGCGCTCATGGTCTTGCAACGGGATTTCTATAAACCGGACGCTTCCCTTGCCCAATACCCCGCCGCAAACTTATTTGCGCTTCTTCGGCGGGAATTTTTTATTAAAATTAATTTTTAAGGTGAATAAGATGGAAAATAAAACAAAGAATACATTGCGTCTAAGATTTTTAGGCGCTATTGGAACGGTAACAGGTTCTTGTACACTTCTCGAATATTATTGCTACGATAAAGACCAAAAGCAATATTTTTTAATAGATGCTGGTTCTTTTCAAAATGAAAGCACTGAACAGAATGGCGAAAGGAATAAAATATTGAAACATTTTGCAAAAGAAATAAAAAAGATATTTATAACTCATGCGCATTTGGATCATATTGGACTTTTACCCGAAATTATTAAGTATGGATTTAGAGGAGAGGTATGCTGCACACAGGCAACACACGACCTTATAATGACAATGCTTACGCACGGAGAAGATAGTAAGTCTAACCTCGAATTATTGAAAAAGATTTCATTTAAAGACATTGATGGCAAATACTGCGATAAACCAAACTGTGGATTTGGAAAAACATATATATCGCTAGCAGATGGTTTTCTATATGGCTACTTGAGAAGCAGTCATGTATTAGGGTCATGCACATTCTATTTTCAATGGACCGAAAAAAACTATCCACAAGATGTCAAGCTAAAGGAAAGAGAATGGAAGTATTTATATTTTTCAGGTGATATTGGTCCTGTTACTGATAAAGTAACGGCTAATATAATGTTTAAACGTCATCACATGCCCCTTTTGGATAAAAAGGATAAATATATAGTGATGGAATCTACTTACGGTGATAAAATTCGTAACAAAGAAAATCTATTTGAACGAAAAATTAATAAACTTAAAGAAATTATAGATGCGGCAAACTCAAGAGGCGGCGTTGTTATTATACCGTCCTTTGCTTTGGATAGGGCGCAACAAATACTTGTTGATTTATTCTATATTTTCAAAAACAAAGAAACGAATATTTCATTGCTGACTGATGATACATGGAAAGGTATTATAAAAGCTCGCTATAACGATGTAAAGTGTGAGGATATTTCTGCTAAAATCGACGCTTTAGAAGGAAAAGATAAAAAATCATTACGAAAAAGAATAAAAAATGAAATTGAACAAGTTGTAAAACAACATAGATATACAGTTGAAAAACCATTTTCAAAAATTAATGATGAATGTCAGAATGCAATAGCGGAAATATTTGAGCAAAATAATATACAAAAACCATCTCTCAATAGCACAGTTCAAAATAAATTAAATTTTTCTTTTGATTCGCCGTTAATAGAAAAAATAAACAAGGTGTATTTAGATCGTATAACAGATGAATATTTCTCAACAAAAGATAATAATAGAAAATTTAAATATTTATCAGATCGTTTTTTAGAAGAATTTAATATTACTGGAGACGAAATCATAAAGCAAAAAAATAAAATAAAAGAAATTCTTTCTTGCTTTCTTTGTAAAAGTCTAAAGACAAACAACATAAAAATTTTTGTAACGGCTTCCGGAATGTGTGAGGAAGGAAGAGTTATCGATCTTTTAGAGAAATATCTTCCAGATGAAAAAGCGACAATAATACTTACCGGTTATCAAGCAGTCAATACGAATGGATTTTTACTTAAAAACCTATCAAAAGGAAAATATGACGAAAATAATAAAAAAGAGAAAATGCCATTACCATTGAGAAATAATGAGTTATGGTTAGCCGATATAAAATGTATTATTGAAGATATGTCGGACTATTATTCCGGTCATGCCGATCAAGAGCAATTACTTGATTACATTATACGTGATGGACGAGATACTGAAAATATTGCGGTACTGTTAAATCATGGTACAGATACTGCCCGTGAAACATTGAAATCAAAAATAGAAGAACACAATAATAAAATAAAAGTAGTATTGCCGGAATTTAATAAATGGTTTAATGTTGTTACATTAGAATATGAACCAGAAGATATTGAATTTAAAACAGAGGACCAATTTTCTTTTGTTCAAGTCTCTGGTATACATATTTATTATCCTGTTAGTTTTGATAATGAGAAATTACAGACAATTATTGATTATATTGTCAAAATTGTTGATACATAATATTATAAACAAATATTACAAAATTGGTAGTAAAAGTTTGGGCAAAAAAGGCCGAGTAGTTACTACTAACCGGTCGACCATTGATACAAAATAGTCGGCCGTTGCGCGTGAGGAATATGTCAGACTTCCGGTTGCTCCTTGCAGACGAAGAGTCGTGCGCCGTTCCCGATACAACACCGAAGTTTTGATGCCCACCGCCGTGGGCTGGCACGACTTTTCCCCGGTGCCCTGCAAGGACAAACGACAGCCATCCCTCCGTCCCCTTGCCCAACCTCCTGTTTCCGCCTATAATTACCCATCAATATTCAAAAGGAGCTATTATGAAGGACAATCAACACATACAAGCCATCCCCTCAGCGGTTTTGACCCAAGCGCAGGCCAAGATCGATGAGGCGCGGGCCCTGCTTGCCCCCTATATGCTGGCGCTGACCGCGGCGGAGCGGCGGGAACTCCCGAAGATGGGCGAAAAGACCATCGCCTTTGTGGAAAAAGCCTACGACTTTGCCCGGCAAAACCCCAATCTGGTCCCGCCCTACCTTGAGGTGGACGCTTTCGGCGTGGACTTCGCCGATGCCCACGGGCTGTGGACCCTGCTCAACACGGTTCAGCAGTTTGAACAGACCATTGACGACACGGAAATGATCGCCGGAAGCGAGGCGTACCAGGCCGCCCTGGTGTTCTACAAGTCCGTCAAGATGGCGGCGGCCCAGGACATCCCCGGCGCGAAGGCGGTCTACGAGGAACTCAAGACCCGTTTCCCCCAGCGAGGCGGACGGCGGGAGGCGGACAAGGGCGGGGCCTGACGGAATAGCGGTCATCCGCCTCCATGAGGAACCGGTTCTGTTCCGGATAGAACCCGTTCTGTTTCAGATAGAACAATCGGGGTAAAAAGAGCCAATCGTTCTATTCCAGATAGAACGAGTTCTGTTTCAGGTAGAACAATCGGGGCAAAAAGAGCCGCTGGTTCTGCTCCACATAGAATGGGTTCTGCTTCGGATAGAACAATCGGGGTAAAAAGCCCCATTCGTTCTGTTCCGCATAGAACCGGTTCTGTTTTAGATAGAACGGTTTGGGCAAAAAGAGCCGGTGGTTCTGCACGGGATAGAACCGGTTCTGCTTCGGATAGAACAATCGGGGTAAAAAGAGCCGGTGGTTCTGTTCTGAGGTGAACTATCGGGGTTCCGGTTAGAATAACCGGACTAAAAAGCCCCGGCGGTTCGGTTTCAGGGCTGATTATTGACCATCGAAATGCCGATAAGGATATTTTGACAGGACATATCGAAATTCGCAGCCTTGATAGTTCTATGATTTGGAAAGAAAAGAGGAAGTAAATGCAGACGAAAGGGTTATCTATAGAAGAACGGGAATTCCTGAGGGAGTGCCTGGCAAATGGCAAAACCATTCCCGATGATTTTAGGGAAAAACTATTTCCCGCAACGCAAAAAGAATATGAATTGCGTTATGCCGGAAAGATGCGGAAAGAAGATTTACTCGCCGACCAGGACGGGACTTTTGCTGTTCCGTTACAAATAGAGAAGATTTACAACGGCACCCGCAAAAAATTCAAAGATGATTGGCGGAATATGATTGTTTTTGGGGACAATCTTCAATTTCTGAAAACGATTTTTAAAAATGAAGATGCCTTGATACGCGGAAAGGTAAAGGGCAAGGTAAAATTAATTTATATAGATCCGCCGTTTAGCACTGATTCTAAGTTTAAAAGTGATAATGGCAAGAAAGCATATATAGATAAAGCAAAGGATGCTGATTTTATTGAATTTCTCAGACGCAGGCTGATTTTAGCAAAAGACATACTCGCGGAAGACGGAAGTATTTATGTTCATTTGGATATAAAAAAAGGACATTATATTAAGATCATTCTAGATGAAATATTCGGAGAAAATTCTTTCAGAAACGAAATATGCTGGTATTATCCTAATAAAATTCCTGATGCTAGAAAACGGTTGTTTACAATTTCATCGAATTTCATTTATTTTTATGCAAAAACAGATTAAAATATATTTAATCCGCAATATGATAAGAGAGATATACCAAAAAAGAGAGCAAAAGAGACAAAGATAAATGGGCGCAAACAGTCTGTAAGAGATGAAGAAGGCAATGTTATTTATGATGAACGATTGGTAGATAATGCTATGAATGAATACACCTATCGCTTGAATCCGGTTCTTTCAACGGATTGATTGAGCGCGTTCGGTACATCGCGCCGGAGATACTCGTGGAAAACGGTAAATCCCCGGATGTCTACTTAAACTTTATTACCCATCGCCGCGTTAAGGTTTACGCCTAACATGCCAGGTTATGAAAAGAGCGTCCGTGAACAATTAAATAAACACGGTTGTATTTTCAAACTGCATGGTAAAGGCGATCATGACGTGTGGTATAGCCCTATAACTAATCATTCTTTCCCTAGTAGACGGCGAGATAAAATCACGCCACATGGCAAATAAAATTATGAAACAAGCCGGTATTAACTATCACTTTTAGCAAGACGCCGCCCCGTATGATATTATACTAGCGGCATAGTCGCGGCCAAACCGTTTCCCTTGAGCGTGGCGCAGCCGTCTTATGCGGAGTGCGACAACTCCCACTCCATGGCGTTAATCGCGGAAATGTACGCCCTGATAGCGGATTCCACAATATCGACAGAAATCCCATGCCCATGCCATATCCGCTCGCCGTGTTTGATCTTCACGCTCGTTTCGCCCAAGGCGTCTTCGCCTTCGGTAATGGCGCCGATTTCAA
>JAITAW010000298.1 GCA_031283905.1 Treponema sp.
GTCGCCAAATATGGAGTTGCGAGCATCAAACGGATATACGGAGACTGGACCAGCGTCTATCTCCGCTCATGGAAGGACAAGCTGTTGGAATACGCCATTCAGCCCATTCAACAGTTTTCCTATACAAGCGGGAAGAACGCCACGGACAGCGCGATGATTATAGACGCGATGGATTTGTTGTACAGCGAAAAACTCGACGGCTTCTGTATCGTATCAAGCGATTCCGATTTTACCCGCCTTGCGGCGCGTCTTCGGGAGGGCGGCAAGACGGTCTATGGTTTTGGAGAAAAAAAGACGCCCCGCTCATTTGTCGCGGTGTGCGATAAATTCATCTACACCGAGATTCTACGCGCCCAGCAAGACGATGAAGACGCGAAATCTGAGCCTGAGCCTATAGCGAAAGCCCGCAAAGAGTTCAATGTCGACAAAAAACTGCTGAAGCTGCTCGGTGATGCCGTAGACGATATTGCGGACGAATCGGGCTGGGCATACCTTGGGAGCGTGGGGCAAAAGATCAACAATCGTTCCAGCGAATTCGATCCGCGGAACTACGGCTTTAAGAAGCTCGGCGATCTTTTCAGGGCCGCGTCTCAGTTCGAAATTGAGGAGCGGCAGCATGAAAACGGCGGCGGCAGGCAGATCTACATACGGAAGCGGAGTTGATCTTGTGTACAAGCGAATCGTATCGAGGCGCGCGTCAGGTGCGCCTCTGTTTAATCTCATAAACTAATTAAAATTGGTAAACCCCCCGGCTTTGCCGGGGGGTTTATAAAGGTTTGGCTTTTACGGGAGTATTAACAGTTTTCAAATTTGCGCGGGCCGGATAAAGTAAACCGGCAAGACGGGCGTTGCGCATAACGGAACGGTGTATGCGCTTCGGGGCTAACGCCCACCGGGATCCGTGTGGCTCCTAGCCCCAACGTAGCTGGGGAACGCTCCATTCCCACGGCTTATTCCGCCAAAACCGTCATATACAGCCGAAACGACAGTCGCCATATCGACCGTAATCGCGTTTTCTACCTGTCACCATAGTCGCGTATTACATACTCAAGCACAGATAACCGCCCATCCGCGAAACATCCGTAAAATATTCTTTCATGTGTGCAATATATCCCTGCCAGACAAGACTCCCATTCGACAGAATAACGCCCTTATCCGGCGGCGGGGCGGGGATTACTCGCGATATTCAAAGGCCGCGCGCAAAAACAGGGTCGCGGCATGAGCCGCGTTGAGGCTTTCCATGTTGCCCGTACCGGGAATGCGCACAAGCGCGGAACAGTGGCGCTTCACCGCGTCCGGCAGCCCGGTCTCTTCATTGCCGATAACAAGGGCGAATCCGGCGGGCCGCCCGCCGGAACGTACGCGGCTGCTCAAGCGGGCGCGCTGCTCCCGCGCGATTGCGTCAAAATCGCGTATGCGCCAGCGGGCGAACGGGTCCGCGCCGATGGTGACAAGCACCCGTGAAGCGTCCCGCAGAAAAGCCGCCGTATCGCCGACGCGGCGGACAACGGCATGCTCCATGCCGCCTTCGGCTACGCGGTAGGCTGAGGTTGTGAGTTGGGCTTCCTCGTCCGCGCCGGAAATGACAATGAACCGCGCCCCGAAAAAGGCTGCGGACCGCGCCATCGCGCCGAGGTTGTGATCGTTGCCAATCGCGTGAAGCACGAGTCCGGTCAAACCCTCCGCAACCCATTGTTCGAGATCGTCTTTGGTTAAACTCGCGACAACCGGCTGCTCAATCATGGCGACCACCCCTTGATGATGGCTGCTTTTACAGATGCGCTCAAGCTCCTCATCTTCGCAGATTTTATAGGGGCGTTTGCGCGCGGCCAGATTCTTGCACACGCCGGTAAAAAACGGGAAGCGATCCTGGCGCAAAAAAAGGCGGTTTATGGTCTCCGGATGCAATTTCCCGGCGGCAGCCACCGCGTTAAATCCGCATATGGCTAATTCTTCGGTAAGTTTATTCCTCATTTCCGCCCACCGCCACAATATCCATATGCCTAAGCCTCCTGGAAAGATCCCGCGCAAAGTTCATAATGACCATAGCGAACGTCGCAATATCGTTCTTGTATATTTCATGCAGTTTTCTGTTGGAAAGCGATAGGGCCGCCACTTTGTCCAGCGCCCGTATCGTAGCTACAACGGGGATAATTTCAATAAGTTCCATTTCACCGAAAGCGTCTCCTTCGCGCAGTTCCGCAAGCGCGACATTGTTTTTTTTCACCTCAACCCTTCCCTCTAGTATAAAATAAATGCTGTCGTTGTAAACGCCTTCGCTCATAATGACTTCTCTGGCCTGAAAGGTTTTATATTCCATGTATGGAAGCATGGACTCTATCTGCCCGGCGGAGAGGCCGCCGAATAGGGAATGCTTCCGTAGCGCCTCGGGCGCAATGAGGATTCCCTGTTGTAACGGAACGCCGGCGCTCGCGCCATTGGTATCCATAATCCACCTCACACGTTAAATTTGAAAAACATGACGTCTCCGTCCCGCACCACGTACTCTTTCCCTTCAACGCGGTACTTGCCCGCTTCCTTGATTTTCGCCTCGCTCCGGTACCGCTCAATATCTTCGCAGGAATACACCTCGGCTTTGATGAAGCCCTTCTCAAAGTCGGTGTGAATGACGCCGGCGGCTTTTGGAGCGGTGTCTCCGGCGTGAATCGTCCATGCGCGGCATTCGTCGGCTCCTGCGGTAAAAAACGTCCGCAATCCAAGGAGCCGGTACGCGGCGTGTGTCAGCGCGGAAAGGCTGGATTCTGTTAGGCCGAGTTCTTCAAGAAAGGCTTGTCTTTCTTCAGGGTCATCAATGCCGGCAAGCTCCGCCTCAAATTTTCCGCAGATAACCACGGCTTCAGAAACTTCCTCTTTGGCGCGTTTCGTAACCGTTTGTATATGCGCGTTTGCCACGCCCGATGAAAAGGAGCGCATACCTTCTTCATCAACATTGCACACGTACAGTTGGGGTTTCATGGTGATAAAATGGCAGTCGTACACGGCGGCTTTTTCGTCATCGGTAAGAGGGACGGAACGCGCCGCCTTGCCGTTTTCAAGCGCCGGCTCGATCTTATGCAGCGCGGAGAGCGTGGTTTCCGCCGCTTTCTGCTCCGGTTTCGCCTGTACTTTGAGGCTGCGTTCAGCCCGCTCCCTGCGCTTGGCAAGGGTATCAAGGTCGGCGAGGGCAAGTTCTATGTTGATGATCTCCATATCGGACGCGGGATCGATCTTGTTCGCCACGTGGATAATACCGGGATCATCAAAGCAGCGCACAACCTGCGCGATGACGCCCGTTTCGCGGATGTGGGACAGGAACTGGTTGCCAAGCCCTTCGCCTTTTGACGCGCCTTTGACAAGGCCCGCAATATCCACAAACTCCACGCTTGCGGGAATGGTCCTTTGCGGATGAAAGATTTCCGTTAACGTGTCAAGCCGCGAGTCGCTCACATTGACAATTCCGGTATTTGGATTGATGGTGCAGAATGGGTAGTTGGCCGCTTCCGCAGGCGCGGCGCTCAAAGCCGAAAATATGGTTGACTTTCCCACATTGGGGAGGCCTACAATACCACAATTTAATGACATGCCTATAGTATAGATTGTTTTGCAAGAATTGCAATGGGGAACAATGAGACGCCGAAAAAGAAACCGGAAAGAGTGGTTTGAGACATTATGAAAAAGCAACCCAAATCGACACGCTTCCGTAAGATGATTTAGCCAGAGAATAGATTTGAAAATACCGGAGAATAGGCGGGATTTAGCGGGAGGCCTGAATGTAAAGGACTTGCTTATTGTGTAATGCGAAATCGGTTGCGTATTTCATGCGGTAAGAGCCTCCACCATAGCCCCGGAAAGGCGGAGAATCTCCCCATACCCGGCCAGACTCTCAAGTGGCTTGAGACCCTGGCGCGGGGTACGGCGGATATTCCCGAAGGGGTCAGGGTGATTACCGTGTGTGACCGGGAAGGGATATGGCGGACTAAAGTCCGATGAGTTGTCCGCCAGGGCGCGGTCGCTGAAAGAACCGGTACTCATCAGGATAGTACACAGAACCGGATAACGGTGGAAAACAAGCGGATATTGGATGAAATACGGGAGAAACGATGCCAAGGGAGAGTTGAAGTAAGGCTCCCCCGGGACAACCGGAGCGGGGGGCGATATTACAGATAAGGCATGCGTCGTATTTGGTAAAACGGCCACGGATATTGGACAAAGTTAAAGCGTTGCCTGAGGCGATAGGGTTGCAAGTTATCTATGTGAAAGAAGAGAAGCCGCCTGCGGGGAAGAGGCTGGTAGCATGGTTTCCGGCGATGAGCGAACCGGTGAACAGCATCGAAGAAGCGTACGAGTATGTCGGGTATTATACGCAACGGTGGAAGATAGAGCGGTCTCACTATGTGCTGAAGAGCGGGTGCGCGATATGGTACGCCGTCTCCGCCGCGCCGCCGGTACGGCTCGCGGCCACCGGATGCCTGGCGCTCGCGGTTCTTCCGGTGAAAAAGAAGCCCCGCTTCGCGGAAGCGCCCCGCGCCTGACGCCGCAAGAGCCGCCCGCCCGAACTCTACGCGGCGATGCGGGAGGGCGCGGCTCTTGCCGCAAGAATACCGCCTTTGGCGGCGCGGTGGGCGGAGATAGACGCGCTTCTGGAAAACGAGGACTGCGCACTGGCTGTAGGGCGGAAAGAGAGATGTCGCAAGTCCCGATTTCACCACAACCACAAGTCAACTTGTTGAAAAGAGACAATGCTTCATTTGTTGACAGCGGCTTGTACACGGCGTCAGATCGCCGTTTTAATCGCACGGCGCTTTACCCTCCGTCCGATTCTACTTGCCTTCTTTTCAAAAAAGAGTTACCGTATAGATAAATTGGAGTTTTGTATGAATATAGGCATTTTCACAGATACTTATGTGCCTCAGGTAAACGGCGTTGTTACGGTTATTCGTACGCTCAAGACCGAACTGGAAAGAGCGGGGCATCGCGTGTATATCTTCACGGTACAACATCCCAAAGCAGTGGATGAAGAGGGCGTTTTCAGGGTGGCTTCCTTTCAATTTCCCAACGAACCGCAATACCGGGTGGGGATTTTTCTTGAAAAAGAGCTTGTCTTTATTGCCCGATCCCTAAAACTTGATATTGTTCACTCTCATACGGAATTCAGCCTCTATCTGGCAGCCCGTACCGTTTGTAAAAAGCTGAATATCCCCTACGTACATACAATACACACCTATTACGAAGATTATCACTATTATCTTCCTTTTATTTTAAGAATTTTTATTCATGTACAGTCGTTTTTCAAACAGATATTAAAAAATCAAAAGTGCATTATCGCGCCGTCTCAAAAGGTTAAAAAATTTCTTGATTATATTGGATATGACAAGGCTATTAAAGTTATTCCCAACGGCATTGATCTTTCCCTTTTTTATGAGCGTTCCGAAGATATTGCCGTAAAAACAAAGGCGTTTAGAACCTCTTTTAATATAGCGGAGGATGATGAACTCATTATCTTTGTCGGAAGGCTCGGCATTGAGAAGAATGTGGAAACGCTCATCGCCAACTTCAAGCGCGTCCACGAAAAACGCCCTCAAGCCAAGCTGTTGCTCGTGGGCGATGGGCCGGATCGCCATGAATTACAGGCTCACGCCTACCGCCTCGGCATAAGCGACGCTATTATTTTTACCGGCTATCTCCAGTGGCCCAACGAGATAAAAATCGCCTACGCCGCTTCCGATCTCTTTATGAGCGCATCGCACAGCGAGGTGCATCCCATCACGTTCATAGAGGCGATGGCGAGTGCGCGTCCTGTTGTGGCGGCGGCGGACATTAGTATCGCCGACATGGTGATCAACGGAGAAAACGGGTATGCCGTTGAGGATGACGCCGCGCTCTGGGAAAAAGCCGTCGCCATATTGGAAAATCCCGAAATGAAGCGAAATATGGGGATGCGTTCCGAGACAATTTCCAGAAATTATTCCGTGGAACGTTTTATCTCCTCTATGATCGCCGTTTATGAGGAATATCGCAAGAAATAATGGAACAAGTACGAAAAGCGGCGTTTGTCGCCGTGGTCGGACGGCCTTCTGTTGGAAAATCAACGCTTGTGAACCGCTTCTGCGGAGAAAAGGTCGCCATTGTAAGCGCGGCGCCGCAAACCACCAGAAACGCCATCCGGGGCATTGTGAACCGCGAACAGGGGCAGCTTGTGTTTGTCGATACCCCGGGACGGCACATATCAGACAAAAAACTCAACAGAAAATTGCGGGAAGTGTCGGACAGGAGCATTGCGGATGCGGAGATTGTACTGTACATGCTTGACGCATCCCGTTCGCCGGCGGAAGAAGAAGAGAAGATAGCCCGCGATCTTGTGGGCGCGGCTGAAAATCTTGTCGTTGCAATAAACAAGATGGATTCCCCGGATGCGGATGTTACGAAAACCGAGGAATTCCTTGGAAAATTTTTTCCGAATTTAAGCGAAGGCCGGTGTTTCAAAATATCCGCGCTAAAAAAGGACGGGCTTGAACCGCTTCTGACCGCGCTTTTTGCCATGTCTCCCGAAGGCGATGCATTCTATCCTGAAGAATACTATACGGATCAAGATGTAAAATTCCGCATCGCCGAAATCATTCGTGAAAAAGCCATGAACCGGCTCTGGGATGAGCTGCCCCATGCCATCTATGTTGATATTGCGGATATGGAACTCAAAGAAAATGGCGCGAAGCTGTGGGTGCGGGCTTTCATCATCACGGAACGAGAGTCCCAGAAAGGCATGATCGTGGGAAAAGGCGGCGAAATGATACGCTCAATACGGCTTGCCGCGCTCAAAGAGATGAAACGTATCTTCGATTGGAAGATAGAACTCGATCTGCGGGTCAAAGCCTCGCCGGATTGGCGGCATAATGACGGTATACTGAACAAAATCATTGACTGAGAAGCGTCCGCCGTTATGACTTCTCCATGCCCCCCCCTTGTTGCGCAACTTGTGGTGGAGTATACTGTCTTATTATGATAGGTATTATCTTTCTGTCGGTGTTTCTTGCCGTTATGATCGGCGTCGGCGTCTGGGGAATGCGAAGAACCAAGACGCTCGGAGACTTCTTTTTGGGCGGCAGGACGCTTGGTCCGTGGATTTCCGCAGTGGCCTATGGCACTTCGTACTTTTCAGCCGTTATTTTTATTGGATTTGCGGGCGCGCAGGGCTGGCAGTTCGGGTTGGACGCGCTGTGGATAGCCTTGGGCAACGCGTTTATCGGCGCGGGACTTGCGT
>JAITAW010000312.1 GCA_031283905.1 Treponema sp.
CCCAGGTAATTGATCCAGGGGAGCGGCGTGGCAGGGGTTTCAATCACGTATTCCCTGTCTTCATCGTTAAAATGACCGTATTTCATAGCACCTTCCTTATATGAATAATCCACTCGTCCGCGTTACGCGCAACGATGTGTTTTAACTGTGTGTGTGGTTTGCGCCTTGACGCGCCGGAGTCACGGCTTCACCACTTCAATCGAATCGATCCGGACCTCGCCGGTAAAAGCGCCCGCCTCCGCGACAAACGCGAGCGTATCGATATGGTCCCACGAAAATTCTCCCTGAGGGCCAAGCCATTCCTGAATCACGTTCACCCATGCGCCGTGTTCAGTCATGCCGTCAAACGGTATGGTAACGGTCCGCCACGTGTTGTCCGCCGCCGCCGTTTCGCTGTCAACCGTGATCTCATGCGCCACGGGAGGTTGTCCGCGCTTTCCGCGTCCACAAACCTGACGTCAAAGGAAACCTCCGCGCCGGTCTTAACTTTGAACCTCAGCGCATACCCGTTGTTTTTCAGATACACCCAATCTATAGAATGAGGAAACGTGAACATAAACGTATGATACTGCGTGGGGTTTCTCCAGAGCAGGCAGTAATCGCCATCGGCAACGCCGCCTTCGGCGTACGCGCTGGAAAATACGGCGTCATCGTCATTGACATCGCCGGTTTCCCAACAGGCAATTGCCGCCCCATTCCGGGGATAATCATCGTATACTACAAAACCGGTCCGCGTTTTTTGTACGGGGGCTTTCTGATCCGGCGGCGTAAAGCCCATCGCCTTGACCACTTCAACATTCAAGTCCGAATAGAAATCGCCGCCGGACGCGGTTTTAAACAACCCGAACCCGCCGGTATAATCCCAGCTTGTCCGGGCTATGCCCCGCTCGTCAAGGAATTGCGCGGCCACCGTATACCAGCGAATTCGGTCTTTTTGCAGGCTGTTTATTATATACACGCCGAATTCGCCGCAAAACACCGGCGCTTTTCTGGCGTTTGAGAATTCGGCCGCCTTATTGAGCATCGCCGCTAATGCGGCGGGCTGCCCTTCACGCGGATACTGGTTTTTCAGGTTGTATTCAACCCATGTCCCCCGCAAGTCCGCCGGTATTGCCGGCATGTCGTGAGCGCCGGGGGGAAATGGCACGCCTTTCAGGTTCCGCAAATTCGGCGGGCTTCCCCATGTCTCGCCTTGATGGGTAAAAAGATACGGATCATAGAAATGGAAGGTGTATATGAGGTTTTCATCGCCGTATTCGGGAATGGTGGACAGGGCGCCGATGGAATTATAACCGGTTCCCCCTACAATAATTGTATGCGCCGCGTCTTTCGACCGGATCGCGGCTATCACGTTTCCTTGAATCTCACCCCAGGCGCTATCGCTGATCCCATGCGGCTCGTTGAGGATTTCATATATAACGTAATTGCTCCGGTCTTTGTAGCGATCCGCCATCTGCGTCCATACCGGAATCAGGATGTCGCCACTGTCTTCCGCGGTATTCGCAACCGGATCAAACGAATGGTTGTCAAGAATGAGGTACATCTCATGCTTTTCAGCCCAATCAACAGCTTGATCGAGCAAACGCAAAAACAGCGGATCCAATGTATACGCGGCAACGCCGGTTGTAAAACTGTGCAGGTTGAGCGGGAGCCGTACAACGTCAACGCCAAGGCTTTTTGCCTGTTCAAACGTTTCCTCAGTGTATTTGGTAAACGGAATTGTCTGGGGCGAGGGAGATTGAAACCACTCCGAAAAGTTGACGCCCTTTGAGAACGGCGCGGGATAGTTTGACTTGACCGCCTGAAAATCAAGGGGGCCCAGCGTGTAATCGTCTTCTACGGGGACTCTATGATCTGTATCCGCCGCCTTGTCTTTTTGAATGGCGCAGCCGGTAAAAAGAACCGTCGCTACAATCAGCAGGCTTGCGCGCTTTGCGTGTTTCATGTCATTGCTCCTGCTGATAGTGAAAAAGAAAATGTTCAAGCCGGTGTACGGCGTCTTTCAACGTGTCTTTATCCGGCAAAAATACAATGCGGAAATGGTCGGGTTTTTTCCAGTTAAAGCCCGTTCCCTGCACCACAAGCAGATGCCGCGCCCGCAGTAAATCCATAATGAACTTCTCGTCGTCCGTGATGTTAAAGCGTTTCACATCGATTTTCGGGAAGCAGTACAACGCGCCCCTGGGTTTTACCACGGAAAGGCCGGGAACGGCGTTGATAAGTTCAACCACCGTATCCCGTTGCTCCTTGAGCCTGCCTCCGGGCAGCACCAGATCGTTGACGCTCTGATAGCCGCCGAGCGCGGTTTGTATGCCGAATTGGGCCGGCATATTCGCGCAGAGCCTCATATTGGAGAGCATGTCAAGCCCGTCAAGGTACCCGTTACCCGCAACGCTAGTGATGATCTTTTTATTGCCGGAAAGCGCCATCCAACCCGAACGGAAACCGGCTGCGCGATACGCCTTTGACAAACCGTTGAAGCTGACGGTGAGTATTTCGGGATCAATTGAAGCCATCGGCACATGCTTCGCATCGTCATAGACGATACGCTCGTAGATTTCATCCGCGAACACGATAAGTTCATGCTCACGGGCGATCTTCGCAATGCCTTCAAGTATCGTCCTGTCATACACCGCGCCGGTCGGATTGTTCGGATTGATGACCACAATCGCCTTTGTGCGGCTGTTCACCTTCGCCTCTATGTCCTCAAGGACGGGATTCCAGCCGGAGTCCTCATCGCACAGGTAATGCACCGCAGTCCCGCCCGAAAGCGTAACCGCGGCGGTCCACAGCGGATAGTCCGGCATGGGGACAAGCGCCTCGTCTCCCGAGTCAAGAAGGCCTTGCATGGACATCATAATAAGCTCGCTGACCCCGTTTCCAATGAAAATGTCGTCAATGCCGACATCCAGAACGCCCTTGGACTGGAAATCGTGCATCACGGCTTTCCGCGCCGCAAACAAGCCCTGAGAATCACCGTAGCCTTGGGCGTTCCGCATGTTTATGATAATGTCGTGAATAATTTCATCGGGCGCGTTGAACCCGAAAACGGCGGGGTTGCCGATATTCAGCTTGGTGATCCGGAATCCGTCGTTCTCAAGCCGTCTGGCTTCCTTCAAAACAGGACCTCGAATATCATAACAGACTTCGTTGAGTTTTGAAGATTTTAAAAAAGCGCGCATACAGAAAGAATATGCCTTTACGTTCCGCGTGTCAAGGGGCAAGAAGGCAAAATGGCAAGATGCACTGCGGCGCGGCTGTCTCCGCTGTTCAGGCGGATATGTGCCCACTGAACGCTCACGCAGTTTGTCAGCTAAGTACATGAAGTTGTCGAAACCGATGCAAGTGTTTTTACTTCCCAAAAACGCGCGAAATTCTTGGTACGATCCAATATATAAAAGATGAAAAGGCAAATAACGGAACTGATGTTTACAATTAACGAAAATAATGATCGATTTTTTAATACGGGATACAAAGCATTTTTCATAAAGAATGAAAATAGAATTATAGGATATATTCTTTGTGATGTAAATAAAGATCCGATATATTTAAGACAATTTTTATATTACGGGAGGGAAGCATTTTTGAATTGAAAAAACATTAGATATTCGGCGCTCGGCTATGCCGCACCGGCGGCATTAACGCATTCTAATCGCGTAACCTACCGTCCGTCACATCGGGGGGAATTCAAAATCCCTTACGCGATAATTCACACGGCTTAAAGGCGGGAACAAAAATTGACATGCCGGGCTTTTTGCACTATACTAACAAGACGGAGGCATACTATATGCAAAACTTTGAGTATCATAATCAAACAAAATTGATTTTTGGAAAAGGAAGCGAACAAAAGGCCGGGGAGGAGATGGCGCGCTACGCAAAGCGCGTACTGCTTCATCATTCGGGAGGCTATCCGGTAAAATCCGGTCTTATTGATACGATCAAAACATCGCTTGAAAACGCGGGGGTTGAATGGGTGGAACTGACGGGCGTACAACCCAACCCGCGTCTTTCTCTTGTGTATGCCGGCATTGAGCGCGCCAAAAAGGAAAAAGCGGGAGCGTTGCTGGCGGTCGGCGGCGGTTCGGCCATTGATTCGGCGAAAGGCATTGCGCTGGGCGCCGTTGATGACGGAGACGTGTGGGATTTTTATGACGGCGTACGGGTTCCGACGAAAGCCTTGCCGGTCGCAACGGTGCTTACCATTCCAGCCGCGGGCAGCGAATCGAGCATCAGTTCGGTGCTTACCAACGAGAAGGGGCCGTGGAAAAACGGCGCTAATTATGCGTGTATCCGCCCCGCCTTCTCAATCCTTAACCCCGAATTAAGCTATACGCTGCCGCCGTATCAAACCGCGTGCGGCATAGCGGATATGTTGGCCCATGTGATGGAGCGTTACTTCACCGCCGAGCA
>JAITAW010000011.1 GCA_031283905.1 Treponema sp.
GCGGTCATAGGCTCTCATACCCGCGTCCAGACTGCGGACGAAGCCGTGTTGCCGAAAGGGACCGCGGTTATCACCGATGCGGGACGGACGGGCAGCATTGACTCCGTGGGAGGCGCCGACGCGCAAACCTGCATCCGGGAGTACCTCACCGGTATTCCCGATTGGACAAAAGAAGCGTGGGCGAAACTGGAATTGCAGGGCGTTCTGCTTGATATTGACATGAACGGCAAGGCGCTTTCCATAGAACGGGTGCGGTTACCCGTTGCGGGAGGAGGAGAGCATGAAGGGCAGAGTCTATAGTATAGAAGAAAAGACCGTTTTCCTGTCGCCTGAACAGGCGGGTTGTTTCGGCTGCATGGCGCGGGAGCATTGCCGAAAGCCCCAACTCATTGCCGCGGAAAACCGGACGGGGCGGAACCTCTCCCCCGGTCAGGTTGTTGAAACCGAAATAGCGAAGCGGCCGCGTGTTTCTCAGGCGCTTTTATCATTGCGTCCGCCGCTTGCCGGCTTTACCGCGGGCTTCGCGCTTGCCGGCGTTTTTTTCCCCCTGTCAGGAGACGGAGCGCGGGGAGCCATCGGCATCGCGGGCTTGTTTCTTGCGGGATTCGCCGTTTACGCGTTGCGAAAGCGGTTCCCCGATAAAACCCGCCCCCATATCGTCAGGGTTATACAACCCTTTTAAAAACAAACGGCGTGAAGAATTTTGGATCGTACGCTCGCCCTGCGGAGCAAGTCCGGGCATAAAACCCGCTTTTCCAGCCGAAAGAGCCTTCCATCGGGGTATTTGCGCCTTGAATTTCCGGGAAAGGCTCAAAATGGTACTTGTTTATCCTCCAAGAGTATAGTATATTAAAAAAAGAGGGAAAAAACCCAACGACCGCTCTTGAGAGGGTCAATTCAACTGGACATACGGTCAGTATACGCGCTCATACGGTTTGTAACGCGGGGCGCGAAGGAGAGTTATATGAAAGGTACGAGAGGATACACGGATATGGGCGCTGTATTTGACGAGATTTTTGAGACGGCCCGTGATTTACATGATGAATTCAGCAGAAATTTTAATAGGTTTGGCGATGATCACTCGGCGCGAAACAACGGTTCGCGCTGGCCGTTTGATGAAAATATTGATTATTACGCGAATTATGCCTATCCACCCATGAATGTTTACATGACGAGCGACAGAAGCATGATGTTTGAGTTTGCCCTTGCGGGTTTTGACGAGAAAAATATAAACCTTTCCTTTCAAGGCGATTATATGGTGTTTTCCGCCAAGATCGGAGACGATCCCAAAGATGAGGAAAGCGCCCCGGATGATGCTGAAACCAACGGGAACGGCGGTAATTACCGGTACTTCAAACGCAGACTCAAGTTTAAAAATATTGAGAAGCAAAAATACTTTGTTCCGCAGGATAAATACGATCAAGAAAATGTAAAGGCCGTGTTTAAGAACGGCGTTCTCAAAGTTATGGTCCCTCCCAAGGATGAACCTGATTTGAACGACGGCATCAAAATCGAGATTGTCAAAGAAGGCGCGTAGTTTTTTGATTGCCCCTTGAATCAAATTTTTTTTTATGGTAAAGTAAAGTAATGGGGAACATATGACCGTAATTGACGCAGTAACAATACTGGAAGGGCAATTCTTTTCCGGTGAAGATAAATCCAACATGGAAATAGTATCCGCCTGTGGCGCCGATCTTATGAGCGACGTGATGGCTTTTGTGAAGGATAGGGTTATTCTTTTAACCGGACTGGTAAATCCGCAGGTTATCAGAACCGCGGAACTCTTGGATATACATTGTATCATTTTTGTACGGGGCAAGTCGCCAAGCCGTGACATGATTGATATGGCGGATGATTCAGACATTATCCTCGCCGGTACGAAACTGCCGATGTTTTTGGCGTGCGGCAAGTTATACGAAGCCGGTTTGAGGACCGGAGGAACGCGGCGTATCTGAACGAGCGTTCATTACTGCGGCAAAGGATGCGGAATCTAAAACCATCCTCTGCCGAGAGCTATGCCGCGGGCCTCGCCGCATGCGGCATAGGCGGGCTTCCATGCTGGAAACGGCATGGAACCGTCTTGCTTTTCCTCTCAATGAAATATGAAATAGACACGGGTTTTCTTCTGGAACGTGCTTTCCATGACGGTAAAAATGTTTTCGTTCCAAAAATCATCAATGACAAACTACAATTTTTTCAAATATTTGAACATGAGCTTAACGGCCAATGGGAAGCCGGGGCGTTCGGCATCCGGGAACCGCGAGATCCGGACTCCCGGCGGGCATTGTCGCCGAGTCATTTTCCATGCCTCATTATAACGCCCGGGCTTGCGTTTGACAGGAACGGCAACAGGCTGGGACGCGGCAAGGGCTATTACGACCGGTTTTTCACGGAATTGGACGCGCAGAACCTGCGGTATTTCAGCGCGGGGCTCTGTATGCCCTCCCAAATTGTTGAGCGCGTCCCTGCCAAGCCGTGGGACAAAAAGATGGACATCGTGTTGGATGTGTTCCGGTTGTAGGACGGATCCAATGCCCGTATACACGGAGCGGCGTGTTAAACGCCTCTATCATTTTTTCAACTTCTTCATAAGGCATACGCTTGGTCGTATATAAATGACGTAAAGACGTCCTCATTATAATAAACCGCCTTGCCGTTGCCGGGAAGATTTTTGTACGAGGGGTGTCTTCAATACGCAACGGGAGTGTCTCGGCCAGCTACCGGAAGGATTCGCC
Organism: Treponema sp.; assembly: GCA_031283905.1. GTDB lineage: Bacteria > Spirochaetota > Spirochaetia > Treponematales > Breznakiellaceae > JAIRKH01. The sequence continues at coordinate 2,736 of JAITAW010000011.1, forward strand.
TCGCCAAAAAGCAGGTATACCGCCGCTTCCTCTACGGCCTGTCCGCCAAAGTACAGTTCCAAGAGGGATTTCACATTGTCTATCGAGGGCATTTTTACCGGCGATCCATTATGAAGAACAACAACAATATGCGGCAGTACTTCGGCGACTACGTTAATAATGACGTTCTGACATTCACATAGGCCTGTAAAGCCGGCGTAATTCGTCAGCCGGAATCCAGCCCTCCTCCGGCGCGTTAAGGATAGTCCAGAGAGCGGGTTTTCGCCGTTTTTTCCGATCCCGTTCCTGACCCCTCCACCGCATTTCTGTCTGTCGCGCACTCTCGACCGCCGTTATCCGTGGATACTTCCCCCCGTCTATGCAAACCTCTATAATTTTGCTATATTTTCCCCATGAATACCTCTATTTCACGCGCACAGGCATGGGAGCTTCTGCGCAAATACAACAAAGACCCCTTCCATTTACAACACGCGCTTACGGTGGAAGGAGTGATGAAATGGTACGCGAATGAACTTGATTTCGCCGAAGAAGCCGAATACTGGGGCATAGCGGGTCTTCTTCACGATATAGACTTTGAACAGTACCCGCATGAGCATTGTATCAAAGCGCCGGAATTGCTCCGCGAAGGCGGCGTTAGTGAAGACCTCATTCATGCGGTTGTCAGCCACGGGTATGGGCTTACCGTTGATGTGGCTCCTGTTCACCAAATGGAAAAAGTCCTGTTTGCGGCTGACGAACTTACCGGACTCATCTGGGCGGCCGCCATCATTCGCCCTTCAAAAAGCGTGCAGGACATGGAGGTAAAGTCCGTCAAGAAGAAGTACAAGGCGGCGAATTTCGCGGCGGGCTGTTCGCGTGAAGTTATTGAGCGGGGAGCCGCAATGCTCGGTTGGGACCTTGACGCGCTGATTGAAAAGACCATCCGCGCCATGCGTTCCTGTGAGGCGGATGTCGATGCTTTTATGAAAAGCGTCTAAAGACTGCTGAACCCATAACGGAGAGAACCCATAACGGAGAGCGGCTTCACGGCGGAAGCAATGAGAAAAGAGAGAAAAAAAGCGGTTGTCGCCATGTCCGGCGGAGTAGACAGTTCCGTCGCGGCCGCGCTTATGAAAGAGCGGGGCTTTGAATGTATCGGCGTTACCATGAAATTATTCGCGACGGAAGACATCGGCGGGAGCGGGGAGAACGAGTGTAGTTCTGGAGATGCTTTTCGCAAAGCCTCCAATTATCGCGGCTGTTGCTCCTTGAATGATGTGGAAGACGCCCGCGCCGTGGCGTTCCGCATGGACATGCCCCACTACACGCTCAACTTTTCCGGTGAATTCAAAACCTTTGTCATTGATAATTTTATCGAAACGTACCGGAACGGCGCTACGCCAAACCCCTGCATCGAATGCAACCGGCGTCTCAAGTTTGATAAACTCCTCCTCCGCGCCCGGCAGCTTGACTTTGATTACATCGTAACAGGGCATTACGCGCAAATAGAGCAATCGGGCGGCAGATTCTTGCTAAAAAAAGCGTTGGACAACAACAAAGATCAGAGTTACGCGCTGTACGCCATGACGCAGGACCAGCTTAAACACACGGTTTTTCCTTTGGGCGGGCTTACCAAGCCGGAAGTGCGGGACATTGCCCATGCCTTGGGTTTCATCAATGCGGCAAAACGGGACAGTCAGGACATCTGCTTTGTGCCGAACGGCGATTATGCCGAATTTATCGAGAACTATACCGGCGTTTCTTCACCCAAAGGCAACGTCATTGGCAAAGACGGCGCTGTCCTCGGCGTACACCGGGGCATTGTCCGGTACACAATCGGGCAGCGCCGGGGACTGGGTCTCGCGTTCAACAGCCCCCGCTACGTTATCGCAAAATCCGTTGAAAACAACACCGTTACGTTGGGCGAGGAAAAAGACCTCTACGTTAAAACGCTTGTCGCGGACAACATCAACCTCATCGCGAGCGACACCCTTGATCGTCCGTTGCGCGTTTCGGTGAAAACCCGCTACCGCCCGACAGAGCGGCGCGGTACGGTTGAGCAGACCGGACCGGACGCCGTTCGCATCGTGTTTGACGAACCGCAACGGGCGATCACGCCGGGGCAAGCCGCGGTCTTCTATGACGGCGACCTTGTGATAGGCGGCGGCACCATCAGATAAGCCCGAAGGTTTGCGCGAAATCCCGCTCCAGCTTCCATATTCTATTGCGCCTTGTCCATAAAAACGGTATCATACGCGCATGAAAACGATCCCTCTGTATTACGATTATAATAGCGCCGAGCCTTTTAAGGCGGCGATTCTTGAAATCCGTCCTCTTGCCGCTGAAACTTCCGCGGTAACGCTGGATTCCTCCATTTTCTATCCCGAAGGCGGGGGCCAGCCCGCCGACCGGGGAACCGTCAACGGCGTTCCTTTACTCAACGTCATCGAAAAAGACCGCGAGATTCTCCACGTTATTTCACGTGAGAACGCCGCGCAACTTATGCCGGGACCCGCCGAGCTGGTGCTTGACGCCGAACGGCGCAGGGATCATACGGTTCACCATACGGGGCAGCACCTGCTTTCGGGAACGATTCTCCGCATGACCGGCGCGTATACGCTTTCCATGCACATGGGGGATGA
>JAITAW010000109.1 GCA_031283905.1 Treponema sp.
CCGCAAGTTCCGGATCATCCAGCATAAAAGCGAGAAGTTCACGCGAAGCGGCTTCCTGAATCTGCTTTGAAGGGGAAGAAAGCGCCGCCGTAAAAAGGTTGATCGTCCGCAATTTCGGCGCGGCTTCTTCCCTTCTCATCAAGAGACCCGCATAAAAAGGGGCGGAAGGGTGAATAGAGGCTATTTCCCGCATTTTTTCCGGCTCCGCTTCCAGTATGAAGGTTATATCGCCTTGTTTCAGACGTTTTTCCGCCTCTTGTATGGGTATGTCAAACGCCAGTTCAGCCTCGCTCTTGCATGAGTGAAAACAGAGAATGGATACAAGAAGCAATGGGGAACAATGTATCCTGCGGCGCAGCGGGTTTTTCATATTTTCACATCCACCTTCTTAATAAGTTTACAGTTTTGGCGGGATGCGCACAACAACGCCCGGCAGCAAGATCGCGTATGGGCGGAGTTTGTTGTACCGCGCGAGCCGTATATAAAGCCACGGGTTGTTGTAAAAAACATCGGTTATATCCCAGAGCGTGTCGCCCCAACGCACCTTGTACGTTGTACCGTTTTTGGGAATAGGTTTCGGCGCTTTGTAAGAACGCACCGGCGCGGGCGGCCTGCGCTGTTTTTGTTCCGGTTGCGCAAATTCTTGTTCCGGCGGCTCTTCGGCATACGCGGCGGCGGGCGGTTCCGCGACAGGCGGCGGCTCCGCAAGCGCCCGCTCTTGCTCCGGCGGCTCTTCGGCATACGCCACGGCGGGCGGCTCCGCGACAGGCGGCAACTCCGCGGGCGCGACAGCAGGCGTTTTTTCGGACGCCGGCGTTTTGCCGCGCGGCAGAAAGAACAGGAACAAGCAGCAGGCGGCGGCAAGCGACAAAGCGGCAACGCAGACGGGAACAAGGGGAAATTTCTTTGCTGATTGCCGTTCGTAGGAGAAGTCCATGAGCAATAACCCCGCATTGTCTCCAATGATTTCCGGCGTTTCGATTTTTTCGTCAGCGCTTTCCCGCCCGCCGGCCTTATCAACCGCGTTGAGCCATATGACTAACTCCCGGCGCTCGTCTGTTTTTACATTTTTTGCGATTGCGTTGATTTTTCCCTGTCCATTTGCTTCGATGTCAAGGTCAATAACATCGTCTTCATCCATTTCTCTTGTTCCATTCCCAAGAGACAAACGTCCTATGCGTTGAGCGTCTTCCATGACGCGCGATTCGCTTTTGTAAAAGTCTATGTGCGCCCACGTTTGCCCTTTTCGCGCGGGTATGAGCGCAAATTTCTTCTTCTGCGGATCGTTTTCACCAAGAAGCGGATAAAAATCCCCATTAGCTATTTTTATACCGATAGTCGCCATTTTTCCTCTTTTTACTTTAGTTTGAAGCGGGCAATTTGTCAATGCCGTACATCAAGCGAATTCCGCCGCAATCCGGCGGACAACGCGCTTTCGGCGCGTTGTCATTTTTCCAGCAGGTACAGATACTCCTTTACATGGATATTCCGCCCCGAGAGGTTTCTGCATCCCCGGAATGTATTGTACTTTGTTTCCAGTATCTCCAGTTTGCCGTTTTTTTCGAGCAGGGCGGTCATTTCCTCAAGAGAAATAAACCCCTCTGAATTAAAAGAGATCATCACGTATTTCGCGTTTATGCCGTTTATCAGATCCGTGAACGCCCCGGGCGCTTCGCGCCTTTTGTTATACGCCGACCGGTTCCAGTCTTTGGGGATGCCCGACACCTTGCTCATCGCGGCGGGCTGTTTATTGTCGAGGATGACATTAAGCATGAAGTAATTTGAACCGTACGGATGCTGGTTGTACGGCGGGTCCAGATACGCCAGATCGACTTCCGGCGCGGACTTGACGACGCTGTTTGCGTTGCCGTTGTATATGACGGTCTCGCAGTTGAAGTTGCTGAAAACCGGAAAGGGCAGGGAGATGTCGCCTTTTATCCTCGTCAGGGCGTTCCGTTTGCTTCCGCCGAATTGACCGGTTCCGGTCGCCCTGTTTTTGTAAAACCCTTTGAAAACGCCCGGCGTATTCGTGTGAATCGAGGCTTCCGAAAGCAGCGGCGCAAGGAAGAACTTTTTGAGAGGTTCGTCAAGCCGTTCTATTGCGCTACGCGCGGTGTCTATGTACATGGCGTTTCTGCGCGTATAGAACGCCCGCTCATGTTGTCCGATGTCATCGTCATTCGCGGGCGCGTACAGCTTCGTAATGACCCCTTCTTTCAACGGGTTGTTAGCGATGGCGGCCATAAGGTCATGGTAGTTCTTTTTTAGAAAGCCCATATTTATATCGCTCGCGTTGGCCAGATAGCAGCTGTTTATCAGGGCCGCGTATTTCTCCATGTCGTTTACCAACAGGAACCGCGCGTACTGTTTAAAGCGCCGCGCCACCACGCCCGACCCGCTGAACACGTCGAAAACGGCGAGTTTGTTTTTGCCCAGTTTTTTTTGCACCAGATACACGCCGCGTTCAATAAACTTTATAAGCGAGCGCTTGTTCCCAATATAGGTTATTATTTGCTTGGTAAGATAGTCCTCGTTCTCGCAAGGGAATAGTCCCGGCTGTACGCTCATGGGATCATCATACCACACTCCCCGTTTTTTGAAAACGCTTGCGGGCGGATCGCGTAATGCGGCCCATGCGCGGCGGGGTACAGCCCGCCTGAAAGTTTCCCCATGCCGCGGCATGGAGGTTCATTGATAAATCGCGTATGATTTGCCGGACGGCGCTTATGCCGAGGAGAACCGTTCCAATCGCGTTTATGCTGTTCACAATACACTCAAACGTCAATGTTGCCATGCCCATTGTCCTTTTCCTTAAATAAGCGCGCCGCAGGCGCGCGAGAGGGAGGTGGCTCCGGTAACACTGTTTTAACTCGTTTTACTCAACTTTAACGGCAGCCTCAGCCGACACTTCTTTGCCGCTGGAATTCTTGGCCGTGAACTTGATTTTGTCGCCGGTTTTCACCTCCCTGGGATCGCCATCACCACTATTATCACTCGCGGATAGAGAGATTCTACTACCTGTTCCGATCCGCGTAGCGCCATCGTTCTTGTACCATTTGGTGGTATCGTCCGCAGCCCTGCCGTCTACTGCTGCCCAACCCGGCGGTTTTCGCCGGAGTCTGCCGGATCCGCCGGACGGCGGGGATGCGTCATGCCGGGGATTCTTCCGTCATTTTGGTAAGAAAATTGTCTCTGGCTATGTTTATCGCGCTTATCATCCGGCTAAATACGGCTTTAAAATCTTCGGGTTTTGTGATAAATATTTCCGCAGATATTATAAAACGCCCGCCGTTTTCCAGCGAATACACTTTAGCGACTTTCGTTCTTCTGTTCGCGTAATCAATGGCAACGGGAAACTGGCGCGCTTCGTATTCAATAATCCAAAGCGTAATTAGCCGAATATCCTATTCTGAAATATTCTAAATCATTTTCGTTCACCGAAATCCAGAAGGGCCTCCCTTCCTTCTTGAACGCGACATCGCCATCGGAATCAATTGAAGGCGCATACCCCTCGATGCTCAAATAGGACATATACATCTTTTGTAGTTCCGCCCGTGAATACTGGGCCGACACCGCTCCGGTGAAAATACAAACAAGGGCCGCTGAAAACAACAGCATTTTTGAAGCTCTCATAACCATCCTCCTTGGAATCATTCCGGCAAATGTTTTGATTTCATAAACATAGTTGAGGAGGCCTTGCCGCTAACGATAATCGTTGCCAAGGGCCTGGTAATGGCTTCTCCTGTGAAGGCCTCAGGGAGGCCTCCGCCGGTGTCGCCGCCGTCCTCGCTGCCCGCAAGAATCAATCCGAATGCCGGCGCCATTGCCAACACTCCCAAAACAATAAATCTGTTCTTCTTCATTGAAAAACTCCTTCGCGGGTTTCGTCCCGCGCGCGGTCTGTTCCCTGCCGTCAAAATATATGTTCACAGCGCTATGCGGAGTAACACCGGTAATTAATAAAGAATGAGCGGGCGTCATCATTACTCACCATTCACGCTTCATCACTCCCGCCGCACGGCGGGCGCTTCAGGCGGCATGGACGCCGTTCGTTCCTTTGCTACGGGATGACGGCATCGGCCATCGGGCCGAACTTGCCCTGCTTGCCGCTGCCGTTCTCGATCTGCACCGCGGTGAACGCCGCTTTCCCCGCGTCCCCGTAGTCGAACCGGATAAAGTCCCGTTTGCGCCGCGTAAAGAACGATTTCCGCAATTCCTCCGGTTTCGCGGGCGGCGCCTCCCCCGGCGCGATAACGCTGTACCAGACACGGTAACCCGCGTTGGCCCGGTCCCGGGAGGCGCCGGACACGTAGACAATCCTGAAGCC
>JAITAW010000146.1 GCA_031283905.1 Treponema sp.
GTTGCGGGTGTACCGCTCGCCCCACGGAGTTGTCACCACAAAGAAGCCTTTACCGTCCAACGCAAGATCGTAGTCGCTGTCGGTCTGCTTCAAGGCGCCCTGCTGGAAATCCGTAAAAAATTCGTTTAATTCAACGCCGGTTCCCAGTTTGCCCACGATGGGCGCAACGTCCGCCGAACCAAATGGCTGTTTATACACGCCGTCGTCATTCATGCGCCGAAGCAGCAACTCTGGAAACGCCTTGAACAACGCCGTATCTCTTTTGTATGCGTCCTGATCGATGTTGGCGAGATTGTTCGCTATCGCGTCAAGCCGCCATTGCTGCGCCCGCATTCCGCTTGCGCCGGTGTACCATCCTCTAACCACTTGTACCTCTCTACTCTTTTATACTATCGGACGAAACACGCGAAATATTTAGGGAAGGACTAAAAAGCATCGCGTTTTTCAGCATATCTATGCGCCGGAAGGCGCATGACCTGAAGGTCGGGAGGGCGATACATGTCGGCAAAAATTTCGCCTTCGGATAACCTTCGCGGTTATCTTCAGCACCTTTAATACGGCGCTTGTGCAATGAAAGAGATCTCTTCCCCGACCGATTCACGCCGCTCCTCCATACCGCAAGACCTATGCCCTTTATGATGTTTTCAGTCTCTCCATTTTCTTCCAGCATGATAGTAATAACAATGTTTTCTTCCCGTTCCCTCTTGGCGTACAGCGTTTCGACGGTATACGATGTTTTGCCAGCCCGAATAAGGGCTTTGCGTAGCGAAAACCAGGGCTGGCAAAATGTGGCGTAGTGAGCCGTGGGAATGGAGCGTAGCGGAATGATCTAGCAAAACCGTAGTCCGCTCCGCCAACGGCGGCGGAGCGCTAACAGTCCCGTTGAGACATCGGAAAAGCATACAAATAACAAAAATTGCGCTATACTTCAGTTACTATGCCACGATATAAATATTTTGATACGTCCCAGGGATTATTCCTTACCGTCTGCCTTGAGTAGCAACTCATTCCCGGCTCCTTCGAACATACCGTGAACTATCTCATCGACCGGTTGGACATCCCCTCCTTCGATGCCGCCTTCCATAATGATACGACCGGGGATCCCGTCTATCCCCCTGCCGTGACGCTCAAAATAATCTTCTATAATTGTTTTATTCTGCCAAGCTTTTTTTAATATTCAAAAGATGTTTGGTGGTATTTCGCATAATGGGCCTGTATATGCTGCGGGCCTGCGTTCGCCTAGGGCGTGTTCACACAACGTAAAGTAATACAAATACAAGCGAGATAGATAAAAACGGAAAAGATACGGGCAAGCTTGTCATAGCGGGCGCGAATCCCTCGAAATCACTTGGGCCGCCGCCGGAGAAAGCGCCCCGCCTCTTTCCGCCTTTTATAGACATTCCGCCCGAAACGCCGTTTCGCCGCCATACTCCCGCCGATGAATCCGGTTCCGTTTCGCCAGTACCTTCGGAGTATACCTCGACTCCGCGCCGTAAGCCGGGTCCGCCCGTCTTCATACGCCCTCTCCGTCAACGGAGTAACCGCCCGTCAACCGCGTCCGGCGCGCCGCCTCCCGATGGCGGCCGTCCTTCCATCCCCCCGCCGTTACCGCACGTATCTTCATGTTCCATCCTCTCCGATTATTCCCCCGATACACGCGTTCTTTTCCCGGCCAATATCTTATACGCCCGTTCCGACACTCTTTTTTCTGCCCAACGGTTCAATCTAGATTACGCGCCGATTTCCAAATCTTTGAGGCAAACTCCACCGTTTTCACACAGATAGATGAGCGCGTTGAGTAAGGTTCGATTGCCTATCCTTATATGTCCCCATCGGTTTCGGCGGCAATCGCACTCTCTCTTGATATTGTTTTTCAGTAAGTTACATATTTCTTTATCCGCTTGTTCTTCTCTTTCCTTTAGTGTGAACACGCCCTAAAACCTTTGGAAATCGCTATGCGATCTATGTCCGCTTAAACCGCCGGGCGGAAAAAGGTATGCCGGAACGACTATTTAAGGCATTGGCAGGGGAAAAATTACTTTTATCCGGTGGGGTATGCTATCTTGATTCAACAATGGTCAAAACGCATCCTGACACGTATGAAACTGAAAAAGGGCACACAGGGGATAGTGAAGAGTCATGGAGGATGGAACGCGAAGATACACACGCTAATCTGGGGGAGGGGAGTTGGGGTTTAATCCGGTAGTACCGCCGAGACGGAAGCTGGTTCATCTGTGGGAGTATGACGGCGAAACGGCATTTCGCGCGGAACTCTATAAACGGAGGAATTTGGAAATGGGACAGGAGTGCGTGGACATTCATATACGATCACTTCCCACTCTTTCCCCAAAAAACAGAAAACCCGGCGACTATATATCGGGACAACCCGGTGGAGACTGGTCGTGGTCGACATCCATAGGCGAGAGGAAGCCATAAGCCCCATGTCGAAACCACATGCGTGATAACCCCTCCCTTTCAGTGTTCCGGCTTGACCGCTTCACATCCGGTTGAAACACGGAGCGTTACGCATGTACAGCCGCTTACAGCCCCCAGCGGGACATATTTTCGGCATCGTCAAAAAGCGTGGCCGGGTCGCCGTCCGCGACAAGGGAGCCGGAGCGCAGGATTAGAGCGCGGTCACAGAGCGTCCGCGCAAAGGCTAAATCGTGAGTGGCGATCAGTTTCGTAAGCGGCAGCGCCTGTATAACCGCGCTTGCCATGCGCTGGGATTTGGGATCGAGAAACGCGGTCGGCTCGTCAAAGAACACGATTTCCGGCTCCATCACAAGCGTCGCGGCCAACGCGCAGAGGCGTTTTTCACCTCCTGAAAGCCGGAATGGAGAGCGTCCGGCCAAATGCCCGACTCCCAGCTTTGCAAGCGCCTCTTGTGCGCGGCTTTGAGCATCTTCTTCGGAAATCCCCATGTTGAGAAGACCGAAAAGAATATCGTCATATACGCGGGACATAAACAGTTGGTCGTCAGGGTTCTGAAACACAAAACCTATCTTCCGCCGGATGCTCTTTATGGCGCGTTTGGAAAGAGCAATGCCGTCAATAAAAATAGCCCCATGCGTCAACGGCAATATGCCGGCAAGAGCAAGGAAAAGGCTCGTCTTTCCCGCGCCGTTCGCCCCTATAATCGCAACGCTCTCGCCTTTTTCTATGTGAAAACTTATATTGTCGAGAACGCACCCGGTTGCGGCTACGGACGCGGTTGTCGCCGCCGGTTGATACGATGCGCTTACTTGAACAAGCCGTACCATAGATTTCCAATAAGAAGCGGTATGTCAATGAACCGGAAGAGGGCGCAGGAAACACACACCACGCATAAAAAAGCCGCGTCGCGCACGGCAAACGCCCGAGGCGAAGCCCTGGCCGCTTTTTTCGCCGTAGAGGACAAAGCGTCTTCATAGCCGCGCAACTTCAGCGCGTTGCCGATATTCTCCGCCCGCGCCATTGCCCGTAAAAAGAGCGAACCGATGAAGCTGCCGGTATGCCGCAGGTCAATGCCCCAATGACTGTCGCCGCTCAGCGCGCGCAAAGCGTAGGCAATGCGCAAGGAACGCGCTTCCTCGGCCAGTACGTCAATATACCGGCGCGTCATTTCAAACAACATGGGTAAAAAGGACGGCAGTCCCGAACGCCGGAGCTGCGCGGTTACGGCGGACGCCGGCGTTGTCGCCGTAAGGAGGACAAGCGCCTCAACACAGAGTCCTGCCCGAAAAACAAGCGAAAAACAGGAAAGAACGCCGTACGTAACGGCGACATCCTTGATGACAAACGCGATTTCCCGTTCAAACAGCAGGTTTGAAAGGCCCGCGAAAACGCAGAACGGCAACGCCGGCAACAGCCGTTTGACGCTTGCCGAAAACGGAACCGCCCCTAACGCGCCGATTGCCGCGGGATACAGCAGGAACGG
>JAITAW010000154.1 GCA_031283905.1 Treponema sp.
GCCGAAATTGCGGACGATCAACCTTTTTACGGCGGCGCTTTCTTCCCCTTCAAAGCAGATTCAGGAAGCCGCTTCGCGTGAACTTCTCGCTTTTATGCTGGATGATCCGGAACTTGCGGCGGGCATTCTTGAGACGGCGGGCGGCGCGGAGCCGTCAACGCTCAAAGCGGCCGCCCTGTATTGTACCGGAGATCTGGCCGGCGCGCGGAACGCCGCGTCCGGCGGGGGGCAGCCGTGGGACAGAGCCTTCTATCTTCTCTCTACGATTAAATTGGGCGGAGATGTTTCACAAGAACTATTTCAGTTCCTGCTGGATAGACCGGTCGCGGACGTACACACATGGACATACGGAGAATTTTCGGAATGGGAGAGGGCGGACTCCGTCTTTAAAGAAACTGAAAAATGGGCGGTAAAAGGACATTTTGAAACAGCGCGAAGGTCGTATGGGGAGGCTCTTGGGACATTCCGCAAGGTTATTGTGCAAAATAACGCGCTCTTTTTCAGGAATCCTGCGCTCATAGCGGATTTAGGACGCTGTTTTCAATATTCAGGCGCGGGATCGGAAGGCGTCAAACTCTTCATCGAATGGGACGACGCGATACGGGAACGGGTGCGCACCAGAAAAGAATGGGAGGAAACCGCTCATGCGCGGTACAACCTGCTGTTTTTCGCGGGAAGAATGGAACAATATGCGTCTCATTGGAGCGAGGCCGCGGACTACTTCACTCGCTCCCTTGTTTTCGCGCCGGATGAAGAGCAGGAAGACGCCTGCATCTGGTATATTTTGAATGTTACGCTTAAACAGTCTCCTGAAACAGCGATCCCCCTGTTGCATATTTACGCAAACCAATGGAATGACGCATCCTATTTTTCTGATATTTTAGGTGAATTATGCCAGACCGTTGTCGCAAGCCATGCATGGACGAGGCTGTTGGAAATTTTTAGCTGCATTAGAAGCGTAAAAGGCGAACAATACGCCGATGGCGCGACAATAGCAAAATATGCGTACGTCATCGGACGGATCATTTCCGAAGGCTATATACCGGCGGCGGAAGCTGCGGCGTATACGGGTTTAGACGGTTCCGCCGGTTCTTTTTTCAGATTAGCCTATGAGGAGCAAACCGCTTCTTTTTATTACCGGACGCTCAGCGCCACGCGCCTTGGAAAACATGTCTTTGAGGAACAACCGAAAACTCTCATGCAAGCTGGGCAAAAAATCCAAGAAAATGACGGGGCGGAGACGAGGGAAGCCGGACTCTTGGACTTTCTGCTTGGCTTTTTTACATACGGGGCTTCGCGGTATGCGTTTCCCTATATTCAGCGGTCGGCGTTAACCATAGGCGAATCGCGTATACTGGCGCAAGCCCTTGCCGATGACGGCCAATACTATGAAACCATACGTTTCGTCGGCTCCTATATGAAAACAAAAGAATATTCTTTCGCTCTTTCCGATATGTTCCTCTATTATCCCAGACCGTTTTCTGCTATAATAGAAAAACACGCGGCGCAGGCAAACGTAAGCGAGGCCGTGCTGTTCGGGCTTATCCATACGGAAAGCGCGTTCAGTCCGTCTGTGGTTTCATCGGCGGGAGCCAAAGGTCTCGCCCAAATAATGGACCTTACGGGCGCGGAAATGGCGGAGCGCATACGCAGGGAAGGAGGCCCCGATTACCTGAAGTCCGGTCTTAATTTGAAAGACCCGGACGTAAACGTACACATCGGCTCTTACTACCTTGCCTACCTTATCGGGCGGACGGACGCTGTTCTCCTAGCCCTGCTCGGATACAACGGGGGGCCAAACAGGGTGCGGCGGCTCCGCGCCGCGGAATCGTTGCTGCCTGATGATCTGTTTCTGGAAACCATAAGCATAACCGAAACCCGGGAATACGGCAAACGGGTTGCGGCCGCAGCCGCGGCTTACGGTTATATGTATTATAACGTGAAGATGGAAGATGTTTTTGCCGATATTTTGAAAAAAAGGCGTCTCTAACGCGGACGTTTAAGGGTGTCAAGGTAGTACGATTGAAAGACGGCAATCCTCAACAACAATCAGATTCTCATATGTCTCCTTTCCGGATAGGTTCATTGGCAGGAGCCGGGGTTCTGTTTATTTTTGTCCTCTATACAGGGTTCGCCATAACGGACGGCTTGTTCGATATACCGAATGTCGTAGCGCCCGGGGGCGCTTTCTTTGCGAATGCGTATGGAATTTTGTCGTTTGCAATACCATTGTACTGCCTTTGGGGGGCAATCCTGTTAATTGATCCCGTGTACAAGCCGGCGCGCATCTTTACATTGGGCGCTTCGCTGGTACCGTTTGTGACGGTAGCCATTGGTTATAATTATTTTCCCCTTTTTGATGAAATAGCCGAAAGCTCTGATTTTCTGCAAATGACTGGCAGAGTGGGGTATATCTGCATCGTATTGTTCTGTCTCCTTATTGAGCTTATCGCCATTCTTTTCTTTAACGAAGTATTGTTTCACAAAGAAAACCCGGAAACGCCGGAATTAGCCCCCTATGACTCTTCCGCCGATGCGAAAGACAGCCCTCCGTTTCAAAGCAAACCGTCAGGCAGAAGCCGGAAAATAGAATTTCTGACCATCTTAAATAGAGATGCTGTTGTTACGGAAGAATCCGGTGAAGAGGAAGCGCACCCTCCGGCGGCTGTTTTGTATGGTGAGAACGACATGGAGATAGACCTCCCATCTCCAAAGCCTTTGAGCAGCGCCCAGGCCTTCAATGAATTAAAAGAAATGATCGAAAAAGAACGGGCAAAGCGGACAAAGCCGGACAAGAATGAGCGTGAAGACACGGGCGGGCAGCCTGCCGCGTATATTGACATTCCCGATATATTTGAGTACAAACCGGAAGAAATCATCGATGATGCGGTCTATCCTGAAAAGCGGAGCGATGCGAATGATACGCGGGAAAATGCAAGTGACCGCGAGCGGGCAAAATATTCCGCAACAACGAACGCCCTATCCGTACATACGGAAAAGGCGCCGCTGCCGGCGCGGCCTCCGGTATCGCCGACCGTGATGTACGTTGACGTTCCCATACCGTTTGATTACCGTCCCGAAGAAATCACCGATGACGCGAATTATCCGCAAAAGCCCGTAGGCCCCCCCGTGCGCGAGCCTCAAGACAGGGAACCGGAGAATGCCCCGCATTCGGCGGCGCCATTGGCGTACATTGATCTGCCCGAGCCCTTTGAGTACGATCCGGATGAAATCACCAGCGGCAGGAGGCATTCGGAAGAATCTGAGGCGGATGATTCCAACCATGACATGGAAAAAAAGAAGGAAGAAGCGACGGCCGCGATCGTCCCGCCCGCGCCGCACGCTCCGATAATCCACGCGGCTCCGCCGCCGGTTACGCCGAGAAAATGGAAGACGTACCAGATACCCATACTGGGCATCCTCAACGACTATCCGGACGGACAGTACTGGATTATTGACAAGGCGACGCAGGACGCCGCGGAAATTCTTAAAAGAACGCTCAACGAATTTAAGATTCATGCGGAAGTTACCGGCATACGTAAAGGGCCGGTCATCACGATGTTCGAAATACTGCCCGCGCCCGGAGTAAAACTCTCAAGGATCGTCAACCTGCAAGACAATATCGCGCTTCGTCTCGCGGCTCAATCCGTACGTATCGTCGCGCCTATTCCCGGCAAGCACGCGGTCGGCATTGAAGTGCCTAACGTCAAACGGAACATCGTGTCTTTTGCCGAAATCATAGAAGACAGGCTGGAAAACGAACATGACGGGAAGCGGCTGGGAATTCCGGTTGTGCTGGGCAAGGATATCACCGGCGAATCGCAAACCGTTGATCTTACCCAGATGCCCCATCTTCTCATAGCCGGAGCCACCGGTTCGGGCAAGTCCGTATGCGTAAACGCCTTCATTCTTTCCATTTTGTACCAACGCTCGCCTTCAGAAGTGCGGCTCATCCTCATTGATCCGAAAATCGTGGAGCTTAAGCTGTACAACGACATTCCGCACCTCCTGACGCCGGTGATCACCGAGCCTAAGAAGGCGTTTCAGGCGCTTCAGTACTGCATCTGTGAGATGGAACGGCGCTACGCTTGCCTTGATTCAATGGGCGTACGAGATATAAAAAGTTATAACAAGCGTATAAAAGAGCGAAGCATAGCCGCGGAACACATGCCGTACATCGTCGTGGTTATTGACGAATTTGCGGACCTCATGGCGACCACCGGCAAGGAGCTTGAGTCCAC
>JAITAW010000193.1 GCA_031283905.1 Treponema sp.
AAGGAGTATTTCGGCTATACGGAATTCCGTCCCGGGCAGGAAGCCGTCATTGACGCTATTCTCGCGGGCAGGGACGCGCTCGCCGTTATGCCCACCGGAGCCGGAAAATCCCTCTGTTACCAAATACCGGCGCTGCTACTGGACGGACTTACGGTGGTGATTTCGCCGCTTATTTCACTGATGAAGGATCAGGTCAACGCGCTCAAAGAAGCCGGCGTACGGTCGGCGTGCCTGAACAGCTCCCTCTCGCAGGAAGAGTACGCGGCGGCCATGAAGCTGTTGTACCGGGGCGATTGCGACATACTCTATGTCGCGCCGGAGCGGCTTCTTAAAGAAAATTTTTTGCAAATCCAGCAAAAAATACAGTCCAAGCCGCAAAGCGGGGAGGATCCTCAAAAAATCGCCCTTGTGGTGATTGATGAAGCGCACTGTATTTCCCAGTGGGGACACGACTTCAGACCGAGTTATCTCCGCATTGCGGCGTTCATAAAAACACTGGATCAAAGGCCCGTCATAGCCGCTTTTACGGCCACGGCTACGCTAAAAGTGAAGGAAGACATCCTTTCCATCCTGTTCTTAAAAGAGCCGTTCGTCATTACCACTGGTTTTGATAGGCAAAATCTCTATTTTGAGGTGCGGAATCCCAAGAGCAAAAGCGCGGCGTTGCTGGATTATGTACAGCGCAACAAGAATAAAAGCGGTATTATTTACTGCAACACCAGAAAAACCGTTGAAGAAGTGTGGGAAATGCTTTTAGACAGAAATTTCGCGGCCGCCAGGTATCATGCGGGCCTTGAAGACGTGGAACGGCATGAAAATCAGGACGATTTTTTATACGACAGGAAGACCATCATGGTGGCGACCAACGCGTTCGGCATGGGCATCGACAAATCAAACGTGTCCTTTGTCATCCATTACAATATGCCGAAAAACATCGAAAGCAACTATCCGGAAGCGGGCCGGGCGGGACGGGACGGCGAACCCGCCGAGTGCATCCTGTTTTACAGCGGACGCGACGTGCGTATAAACGAGTTTCTCATCACGCATTCCAATGAAGAAAATGTTCCGGCGGACGAGGCGGTTGTGCGGCATAACCTGGAACTGCTGAAACGTATGACATGGTACGCCACCGGAACTGATTGCCTGCGGGCAAGGCTACTCAACTATTTTGGTGAAAACGCGCCTTCTTTCTGTGGAAACTGCTCAAATTGTAACACGCTTTTTGAAGAGATTGACATTACGATAGAGGCGCAAAAACTCGTGTCCTGCGTACTGCGTCTGGAACAGCGAGGCAGGCGTTTCGGCAAAACCGTGGTTGTCGACATTGTACGGGGCGGCAAGAATGAAAAGATTCGGAACTTTCACCTTGATACGCTCAGTACGTACGGCATTATGAAAGACTCAAGCCTCCATCGTGTGCGGCTGATTCTGGATTTCCTTATAGAACAGGGCTACCTTGCGCTGAATGCCGGAGAATTTCCCGTGGTGATCTCTTCGGATCGCTCCGGCGAAATCGTGTTTGAACGGAAAAGCGTACGCATGATGCTGCCGCAAGAGAACCAGCCGGAGAAACTCGCCGAACCGAGTCTTCCGCTACAGGAATTTGACGAAGTCCTGTTTGAAAAATTGCGGGATCTGCGAAAAGCCATCGCTCAAAAAGCGGGCATCCCATCATACGTCGTATTTTCCGATGCCGCTTTGCGGGATATGTGCAGGAAGAAACCCGTTGATAAGCAAGAATTTCTCCGCATATCCGGCGTTGGCGAAATCAAAATGAAAAAGTACGGAGACGTATTCACGGATCTGATACGGGAGTATAGGGACGCGCAGAATTAAAGCGCCGCCTTTTCTCCCCATCCCTTTTCGATGACGCCGACAGCCCTGATAATCTCCTCTCTTGACGCTTGGTTCGCAAGCAATGAGCGAAACGCTTCTTCCTGACAGAGAAAATGGAGGCGGGAGAGCGAATGGAGATGGGCGCGCGCCGAGGAAGAAACAAGCAACATCACCTGTTGCACCGGAACGCCGTCCAGAGCCTGCCATTCAACAGGTTGCTTCAGAAAGGCGATAGCAACAAATTGTTCGTTTTTTTCTGACAAGAGCGGATTCCGGGGATGAGGGATGGCGATTCCTCCTCCAATGGAGGTCGCCATAAGGTTTTCCCGCTCCAGAACAGCTTGCAACAGGACATCCGTTGTGAGGGAACAGGGCAAGTGTATATGCTGAATCATGCAATCCAAGACGTCTTTCGGCGCACTTCCCTCAATGTCTCTCAGTACCCCGCCACTTTGAATTAAATCAACCAAAGATATATCGTTCATCACATCTCTCCTAACGCGCTGTTGCACTGTTCGATGTCAAAGAAATGAGGATCAAAATCAGCGCCCAGCTTTTTTCCTGCGGCTTGTTTTTCTTCCTCGGTCCCTGATTCAAGGGCAAAAATGTCTTTTCTAAATCGTACGGGTCCGTTGATCGTTTCCGGCGGCGCGGCGTTCTCCCCTGCCACGCACAACGCCGGTTTCTCGCTTTCCTCCGGGGAGAGGATGATGATCCGTACATTCCACAATTCGCCGTATTCGTAGTTCACGTCAAGCATCCTCTGTGCGTTCAATTCTCGAATAGTTACATTACTCTCAATAGCGGCCGCTTCAGGCTCCCCATTTTCAGAGGCGTTGCCGCACGTGAACCGGTGTGGGAGATCGTCTTTCCATGAAAAAAGTTTTTGAATAACACGGTGAATATCTTCAAGCGTGTACGTCTCCGGTACGATGACCCTGCGCCATACCTCCGTACCGCCGATGCCCATCTGCAGCAATCGGCCCTTCTGTTTCCCGCCGTTTCTCACCAGATAAATATTGCTTTTGCGGAAAGCCGATAAAGAATCGTTAATCATGGAACACACATCTTCATACGTGTCAAACATCCCCTGATAGGCGTTGTCCATAGCGAGCAGCGTTATTTCCGAAGGTTCTTCCCCATCGCTCAATTCATCAAGCAAATTCGCCGCATGCGCCTGGACTTGAGAAAGCATGATAAACACTTGTTGCGGCAAGTACGCCTCATTCATCGAGTCTTTGCGGAGCGTTGCCGCGAATTCAACGACTGCGGTATGCAAATCCACCAGATTTTGCCGTATCGGACCCGCCTCTTTATCGGTAAACACGGAATAGTCCGGTTTAATTTCGGCGAATATTTCCGCTATATAATCAGCGAGGATGCTCCATTCCCGCGAATTCAACGTTTGGGCAATGGGGCCGGGAATGAGGCGCGACAGTACGCTTTCAACCGATGCTTCGCGGCGGTACAGCGCGTCCCGGACATACGCATGTACCACGAATTCGGATACGGAAATCTGTTTTGAGTACAGTATATCCTCAATGGGCGTCCTGTCGGGTATACGCAACCCGTCCAGCAGGCTTTTGGAGTCGGGAATTTCCTTGCCCGCAAACCAGAAGCGCGTTTCCATGCCATACGGGACGATCTCAATGCAGTCCGTTTTATCATATAAAAATTCCTCAAGCGAATAAGCGGGTATGTCGCACATACGCTTTCCGCCCAAAAAATATGCGTGCGCTATTTGTTCCTCCGTGGAAACCCCGGGACCCAGAGTTTTGAACGCTTTTTTAAAGCCGTCTTCCGCCGCGAGAAGCCAATCCGCCATATCGGACTCGCTCCATACGCCTTTGGAGATTTTTTCAAGCGCGAAAGTCCCTTCTTTCCAGTCAACCGTTTTTGTGATAAAGCCGTCCCCGGGAACAAACCCCGTTTCACGGTAAATGCCGCTCATGTCAAGCGTATTGATCGATACGACCGCAGGCTCTTCCCTTTCGCTGTATGCGTATTCATTATCCTCATTCTCTGTGGCAATGTAATGAGGCGTATATTCTTCTCCGAAGAGCGTGTAGTATGGATAAAATTCTTCAGGTTCGCCTTCCATACCCGTCCAATGGATATGTTTTTTTTTCCATAAAAAAGAGTATTCTTTCGGACGAAGCAGAGGATTCGCAAACGGAACGCACCGATGTCCGGGTATCAGGATGCCGTTCATTATTTCCGTACGGCTCGGTTTGATGACAAAACACGCCCCCTCAAAACAACCCCGGCGGGAGACCCACTTTTTCGATCCCTGGGGAAAGGCAAGACGCTTTACGTTGATCAACGCGGCTATCTGCACCGAGAGCCGTCCGCTCCGCGTTGTATCCGCGTCATGTACATACGCCACGGCCTCTTCCAAAGTGAACGGTTCCGTAGCGTTTTTGAGAAAATCGTATAAGGCTTCTTCCTGATTAAATGTCATTAATCAACAATATATCGTTTTTTTTGTTTTCCGTCCACAGTTACGGCATGGGATTGAACGATTTTACCAGCCTACGGATTCGCGCCAATCGTACGGCAAACTCGCGGAGTCTATTGCGAGGGAGGGGACTCGAACCCCTATGCCATCGGCTCCAGATCCTAAGTCTGGCGTGTCTACCAATTTCACCACCCTCGCCCGTTGGTACTATTTTAGTATAGGAATCGCTGTTTTGTCAATATTCCGCATCCCACATGAAAAACCCGCTTGCGGACGGAGGAACAGCTATGGCAAAAGATGACGTTCCCGCCTTATACCGGTGTTTCAGGAGCTTTTCCCAATTCTTTAATATCAACGCTTATATTTTAGAAAATCGAGGCATCGTTTTATTGGAAAACGCAGATGTATTACCCAACATCATAAACTTAAACCTTAAAAGCAGGATTTTTGGTTGCATTTGTATTTTTTGTATTTGTTGAAATACTCCATCCTCCGATGCCTGCCGTGTAACTTCCCGAACCGGTACCATGATTTTCAACATTTCTTCTTTCATCTCTACAAACTGCTCCTCTCTCTTCCTCCTCTATCAGCCGGATAAATTCAGTGTCTTATACCGAGACTTCTTTTTGTTCTTTCCTCGTTGTGTCCGCCTCTACAGCGATGCAGATTTGTTATTAATGCCCTTCCTGCTCGTTTCCAAAGGTCATTTTTGACCGTATGGTGACTTGGACCATAGCCGCACTGGTAGACACAAAATAAGAGGGAAGTATAACAGAAGAGGAGCAAAAGAAGGGAAAGGAAGACAAAAAATCGCGAGCGTATACCAAGGAATGTAAAGCCGGGGCGGAGGCCAGTACCGGAAAATGCGGGAAAACGTAAGGCGGACGGGGTGAGCCGCGGACACGGGAGGAATGGCATGTCCGCCCTCGGAAAAAAACAAGGCGCGGAGGGAGGCGGATGAAATCCTAAAAGTAACGGTAGCCGGTTTCGCGTAAACGGAAGCTCGGCGGGGTGAACCGCTTCATGAGGGAAGGCGTTCTGTACGGGAGACGGACCCGTTATGCGAGGTCCATCGCGGGCCTGCTACAAAAGGGCAAAACGCGGGGTATCGGAACGGCGGAGCGGAACCGGCGCGAAATCGTTTGGTAGCGGTACAACGGGTCATCGGCGGGGCTGAAAAAAGCGGAGCGATTGACGGGGGAAAACGGCGTAATGCCCGGCGGCGGGGGAAGTTCGTCCCGCAGAAACGTCCCTGGCCTGCGGTTTTGCGGCGGATGCGCACATGATGTCGATGCGCGGCGGCGGTTCCGGCGAAACCTTGGAGGGGAATAATAAGGCGCCGCTCTTGGCGCGGAAGAGCCGGAAAGAGGCGATTAATGTATAACGAAGCGCCTGAAACGGTCGTATAGTGAGGAATATTCGAAAAAAGTAAAGCGAGTCTTCAGCTTGCGCTACGGCATGAAAAGTCCGGTATGAGTTTCCCCGGGTTCATCTCTGCTACGGGGAGGTTCATTCTCCGTCATCCGCGCCGTTTCTGCGGGCAGTTCTTCTTCCGGAATGGTTACGCCCGCAAGCTCGCCTAGTTTTACAAGCGTATCCCTAAGCGTTGCTTTTTCGTCAATACCCTGCATAAGAAAGTTTTCTATGCTATCATGCTTGGCAATGGCGTTGTCTATGAGGGCATTTGTGCCTGAGTGGTACGCGCCTACATTGATGAGCTTTTCATTCTCATCATAGATTGCCATAAGACGCCGGATGACGCCGACCGCTTGTTGGGTTGCGGGTCCCGACACATCTTTTTCCAAACGGGAAACGCTACGGAGTACATCAATAGCCGGATAATGGTAATACTGGGCGAGTTTTCTGGAAAGCACGATATGACCGTCCAGTATGCCGCGCACCGTGTCCGCGACCGGCTCGTCCATATCATCGCCGTCAACCAAAATCGTGTAAAAACTCGTGATACCGCCCGTTTCCGCCGCTCCGGCTCGCTCAAGCAACTTCGGCATCTGGTCAAACATACTTGGCGGATAGCCGCGTGTAGCGGGCGGTTCGCCGGTTGCAAGCCCGATTTCCCGCATGGCGCGTGCAAAACGGGTGATCGAATCAAAGAGGAGCATGACGTTTTTGCCTTTGTCCCGAAAGTATTCGGCGACTGCGGTCGCCGTATACGCGCCGCGCAGACGCAAAAGGGGAGGGGAGTTGGAGGGCGTTACCACAAGTACGCTCTTTTTAAGCCCTTCTTCACCAAGGTCTTTTTCAATAAAGTCGTTTACCTCGCGTCCGCGCTCCCCGATAAGGGCAACCACATTTACATCCGCGCCGGTATTGCGGGCTATCATACCGAGCAACGTGGACTTCCCAACGCCCGATCCCGCGAATATGCCGATCCGTTGCCCGCGCCCAACCGCAAGCATACTGTCTATCGCCCGTACGCCGGTGGCGATGCGCTCCGTAACCCGTGTGCGTTTCAGCGGATCAGGAGGGCTTGCCATAACCGGGTAACGGACGCCGCTTTCAATTTCACCCTTGCCATCGGCTACCCTGCCCTGAGCGTCCAACACCCGTCCAAGCAACTTGTCTGAGACCGCGATGTCAAGGCTGGAACCGGAGGCGACCACCCGGTCGCCTATCCGTATGCCGCCCGTTTCGGAATACGCCATCAGTTGTACCGTCTCGCTGTGGAGTCCCACCACTTCGGCTTGCAGGCAGATTTCTTTGCCGGTTTCTATACGGCACATCTCTCCAATAATAGCGGAAGGACCCACGCTTTCTATCAAAAGCCCCTGTACTTTGGAGACATGACCCACACATTTAATAGGATCAACGTTCTCCGCTGTTTTTAAGTATTTGTCAAGAATAGTTTCCATGCGGGAGGAGCCTTACTCATCTCATTTCTGCGTGACTGTCGGCGGCTGTGGTTTCGGTGTGGATTTTATCGGCGACATTTCCAGGATTTTACTTTCCAATTCGGCAAGCTGGCTTGAAATACGGGCGTCAATTTCGCCGAAGTCTGTTTCAATGATGCAGCCGCCTGCGTCAACGGAAGAATCTTCTTGCACCTGTATGGAAGCGGCGCTTTCGGCAAGCCGGATAAAATCCTTGATATGCTCGGTGGTAAGTTTCACATCAGCCATATTGACACGGATGATGACCGTCCCTCGGGTCTTGAGTTTGCGCAACGCCTGCACCACATTGGAGACAACCACGGTTTTCTGGGACTCGGAAATCACCTTTATCACCTTGCGAGCGATGAGCAACACTAAATCCACGATCTGCTGTTCGCTTTCCGCGAGAATTTCACCCCGTTTGTCTTGGACGCGTTTAAGCACAGTTTGCGTCCGCTGGATCAGACGCTCGACTTCCGCTTTGCCGGAATTGTACCCTTCTTCTCTGCCGGTCTGAAAGCCGACATCGTTCGCCTCTTTTTTTTGATTTTCGTACGCCACGCGGGCTTCGTCTTCTATCTGTTTAGCTTTTTCTTTCGCTTCCGCAATAATGCGCTCAGCTTCATCTTCCGCTTGCCGTTCTACGATTTGAGCTTCTTCGGTTTTCCGTTTTACTTCCTGAAAGGCGATTTCTCCCGCTTCTTTTACGATAGTGGCGGCATCGTTTTTGGCGGAACTGATAAGGGCTTCTTTCTCAACTTCCCAGTGCGCCTTAAACGTCTCGGCTTCTTTTCGCAAATCTTCCACCGTTGGACCATCGTAGATCTCATCTTTCTCGTCTTCGTCCTCTTCCGTTTCTTTGGATACGGCAAGACGCGCCAGTTCAGAGAACGTATGGGGAGGGTCAAGCACGATCGTTTCTTGATTCGTAATGAGCTCATTCTGCCTAAAAACTGCTTTTGTCAAGATCACACCTCTTGTTACATTAAATTACGTACAAAGCTATTGGAGAAACCTTTCACCATGCGCCGCGAAAGGCTTTTTCTCTCGTTTATAATGGCCATTTACACAACCAGTTCATCTTCACCGGCGCGGGCAACTACGATTTCACCGGAATCTTCAAGCTTTCTGATGATGGACACGATCTTCTGCTGGGCTTCTTCAACATCTTTCAGACGTACAGGCCCCATGAATTCCATGTCTTCCTTGAGCATACCGGCCGCGCGCTTACTCATGTTTCTGAATATCTTGTCCTGAACCTCCTGGTCAACGGACTTAAGCGCTTTTGCCAGTTCTTGCCCGTCAACTTCACGCATGACCTTTTGAATGGCTTTATCGTCAAGCATGACAATATCCTCGAAGACAAACATACGCTTCTTGATTTCTTCGGCAAGTTCCGGATCTTCATCTTCAAGAGATTCGATTATCTGCTTCTCGGAGGCTCGATCAACAAGATTGAGAATTTCAACGATGCTCGAAACGCCGCCCGCCGCAGTGTAGTCTTCACTCGACAGGGTGGAGAGCTTTTTCTCAAGCACCCGCTCAACTTCGCGCAACACTTCCGGGCTGGTGCGATCCATGGTTGCGATACGCCGCGCCACATCGCTTTGCACCTCGTGCGGCAGATTCTGTAGAATAACGGACGCTTTGTTCGGTTCAAGGTACGCAAGGATGAGCGCGATAGTCTGTGGATGTTCCTGTTGAATGAAGTTCAGCAGGTGAGCGGGATCGGTACGTCTGATGAAATCAAAGGGACGCACCTGCAAACTTGACGTCAGTCTGTTGATGATGTCAACGGCTTTCTGGCTTCCCAAGGCTTTTTCGAGAAGTTCCCGCGCATAGTCAATGCCGCCGGTAGAAATGAACTGATTCGCCATCATCAGTTCCTGAAATTCCTGCAAGATGGCGTCTTTCTGTTCCGGCTCTATTGTTTCAAGACGGGCAATTTCAAATGTAAGCGTCTCTATTTCATCTTCTCTGAGGTATTTGAATATTTCGGCGGAAATTTCCGAACCTATGGTGACTAAAAAAGTGGCGGCTTTCTGCCTTCCGTTAAAGTTTTTTTCGCTTCTTTTCTTGCCGCCGTACTCAGCTCCCGTATCTGTTTTTGCCACGTATTCCTCCTCCTAATTTCTACGGCTATGCATTGCAAAATCCACCGAAGCCCAATAATCGAAACGCAAGGGGCTCGCCGCGTCTACTCGATCGCCGATTCGCATCATTCCTCCAACAACCATGTTCTAATAAGCGAAGCGACATCCTCAGGGTGTTGTCTTGCCATATTCGCAATGCTCTCTTGCAGTTCCAAACGGGAACGCTCTTCTACGGACATCGCCACTTGCGTCTCCTCTTCTTCGGCTTGCATAAGAGCGTTTTCCCGCAGTTCCTGCTCGCGGCGGGCGCGTTCTTCTTCCTCAGCCCTGCGACGCCGTTCTATCTCGCGGGATACTATGCGGAAGATGAAGAATCCGGCAAGAATCAACGCAAGTCCTATAACCGCGAACAAAAGAAGCATCTGAAGCCGCTTCTCTTGCAACAATTTGGCATCTTCTTCCGCAAACTGGCTGCTTCTATCTATCGGAATGCTTTGCACCGTCACCGAGTCGCCCCGGCTTGCGTTGTACCCGATAGAGTTCTGAATCAGAGCCGTCGCCGCCCGCAGATCATCGGTGGAAACCGGCGTATATTCACGCTCAAGCGACCCGTTTGTTACAATCTCTTTTCCCTGCTCGTCTTTCTTTATTCTCCACACTCCGTCTATGTTGGCGGAAACCGTCACTCGATCAATGGTTGGGGTTCTCTCTTCTTGAGTAACCCTTTTGTTAATTTCCTCGTTGTCAACAAGGGTCTCCTGCGTTACTTCTCCGTATAGGTTTGACATATCACGGAACGCTGGAGGCGTCTGTCCTTCCACGCCGGACGGGCCTTCGGGATTAAAGCCGGTCCCTTTCCATGTAGTGCTGGATGTGGTTTTTGATCTCGTAACCGAAGGCGCCCGTTCCGAATCGTCATAGGCAAGCCCGGGCGTCCTTGGTTTTATCTCTACCGGAAAGTACTCTTCGGTATTGACGTTTTGCCGCGAGAGGTCCATCTCTATTTTGATGTTCAGATCGCGTACCCTATCAGATCCAAAGATGCTTTGCAAAGAGGACAGAATCGCCACACGGTACTGGGCTTCCAAGCCGCGGATCATTTTGTTGCCCTTCTCAATGAGAGTGAGTCTGTCCATGTCAGCCATGCCGGTAAAGTCGTTCAACACGATGCCGCGCTGATCCGTAATAACGATATTCTCATCGTTTAGCCCTTCAACCGCGAATTTTAAGATTTTTTGTATACCTTCGATCTTCTTCCGGTTTTCGGTAATATCGCTACCGGGTTTGGGCGTAATGATGACGCTTGCCGATACGGGGTTTTGATCCGCCTCAAAAAGCTCCTTTTTAGGTATGACAAGCGTAACTTTCGCGTCATCGACTTCATCCAATGCCTTGATATGATCCGTTACCATTTGGGTAATGGCGCGCTGAAGGTTTACGTTGCGTTCAAAGTCCGTAAGCGTCCACCGCTCACGGTCAAAGACAGCCCAGGGATCCGTACCTTGCGGAATGAGGTCTTCACGGATAAGAAGCGCGCGCATACGCCGCGCGGTAGCTTCATCCGGCACCATAATGACGCCGCTTCCGGAAACGGATGTCTTAACGCCCTCGGCGTTGATCCTTGTAACAATACGATCCTGCGCGTCTAGGTCCCGTATGGGCGCGTCAATCACCGGCGTCATCGTCGGACTTGCAGATATCGAAAATAAAAGAATAAGCCCTATAATGACAACGACTATAATGGCGCCCAAAACAAGTTTTTGAGCTAACGACCATGTGCCCCAGAGTTTTTTGATATTCTCAACTAACCTTTTTAACCATTCGCCCATGTACCCTCCCCTGCGGCTCCTTTTTTACAACATTTACTATCGTAGGTTGATGATATCTCTCCAACCTTGCACTAAACGGCTGAGAACTGTCCGCGTGATATTTAAGGACATTGATGCCTTCGCCTGCGCGATTGTAATGTCATGGGTATCCACCGAATCGGGATCAACTATAGCCTTCTGAATCAAGGCATCGGCGTACTGTTCATCCACGCTCACCTGATCCAAAGCGCGAAGCATCATATCGTCAAATTGACCGGCGCGAATCACCGCTTCCGAACCGATGTTCTCTTCCAGCGTGATAATTTGTTGCCCGGATGGAAACGGATTCCCGTTCACCGGCATTATATGCTTAGAATTGGTTACGGTAAGTTGGAGACTGTCAATATGCGTAAGAATCGGCGGTGTAAGCGTCATGTATTATCTTCCTCCTATCTCAAGCGCTTTCTGAAACATTGATTTGGTACCGTCTATTACGGAAGCGTTCGCCTCATACGCGCGTGAAGCCGCTATAAGGTCGACCATTTCCGTAACGATGTCCACGTTCGGCATCTCAACGTAACCGGCTTGCTGTCCCTCTTTAATGGCATCGGGATGCGTCGGATCGTAGACCAGCCGGTTTTTTGTGGACATATCTTTCTGCACCTCAGCAACCCGTACCCCTGTACCCGGTCCGTTATCCATGCCGTCCGGCAGGAAGGACGAGCGCCAATACGGTCCTTCGGTCCTCGGTCTCATAATAACCCTGCTTCTGCGGAAGGGGCCGCCTTCCGAAGTACGGGTTGTTGACGCATTCGCTATATTGTCGGCTATGACATCAGAACGAAGCCGTTCCGCGCTCATGCCGGTCGCCGCTATATTTATTGAACTGAATATTCCCATCGCTTTCCTCCAAATACCATCCCTCTATACCACGAAGTTAAACGGCGCGGATGTCAACCCCGCAACACCATGTTCACCTGACCAAATTCAAATGAAGCCGCTCCTGCGAGCATCGTATAGAGCATCTCATTCTGCAAAGCAAGCGTCATTTCCTGTTCGGCATCGACATTGTTCCCATTGTTCTTGGACTGGCTCACATAATCCAGCACTCGGCGAGGCGTTACATCACGGTAATCCTTTTCCATGCGATTGGAAATATGTCTGGGATCGGTTAGGGCAAGATCCAGAACCGGTCTTTGTCGCTCGGAATCAAGGGCGCGTTTCAATTCGCTCTCGAAATTTACCTCTGACCGCTTAAAATTGGGA
>JAITAW010000242.1 GCA_031283905.1 Treponema sp.
ATTTTTCATGATTTGCTTGACCGCCGGCAACGGTAGTTTCCGTGAAACGTCTTGGCATCGGACTCCGTAATGGATCAAGTCCTACGTGTCCGCCCGTCTTCATACGTCCTATCCGTCAATGGAGTAACTGTATGCTCCCGTGTCCCGACGGTTTCCGGAAGCGCCCGTCCTTCCGCCGCGTCCGACACGCCGCCTCCCGAGAGCCTGAAGACGGCCAACCTTCTATGAAGAGATCGGTTGCGGAAGGCACAAACGGACAGGCCGGGAGCTATTGAGGCTCACATGCGGGAGGAACGGTTGATGAGGGAACAGGGGTTGAAGGGGCGCGTAGGAAGAATAGCGGGTGAACACGGCGGACTCAAGGCATTCATAGCCTGTAACGGAGACCCTGTTGAAGTACAACGTATCTGAGTACCGGCAGAGGCTGGCTGTATTTGACGGTGATACAGGATTTAGGGATCGTAAAGTGATAGAAAGGGCGTTTTCAGAAGACTTGGACGCCCGTCATGGAGGTGACGCGCTTATGATGGCGTACACGAATAGGCGGACTGTGGAGGGGTAACTCTTTCATTGAGACCGGGGAGTACAGTATTGCCGGTAAAGAATTTCGAGAGGCGCTGTCGGCAAGAGTATGAGTCGGAAAGGGAACTGTTAGGCGAAATACTCCCAAACTTTTCAAAAATTTTGAACAAAAACAGCTGGCATATGCTATAATCTCCCCATGTACAAACCCGTTGACCCGGAAACAAACTTCCTCGCGCTTGAGAAAGCAATGCTCGCCTTTCGGGGAAAAAACAACGCCTTCCGTAAACCCGTTGAAAACCGCGTGGAGACGTAGGCGTATGCCGGCACTTGAAGCGATTATTCTATACCTTGTCCTCTTTTTCCCGTCTGTTTTTTTCAATATCGAAAAAGGAACGGTCATCGCTTTTTCCATCAATCAGGAATTGTCGCGTATTTTCATTTACAATGCGCCGTCCTTGTCGCTTGTTTGGTTTCTTTTGCTACGAAAAAAGGAACCCGCGGCAGAAAAACCGCTTTTCTTGCCGGCGTCCCGAAGCCCCGCAGGTTCCTTTATGCTCAATGCGGGGAATATCCTTTTAACTTTTATACTCGCCCTATCCGGCTTGCTCATCATCAACATAAGCGCGTCCATGGCAAACGAACTGGCGGAACGTGCGGTCGGCGCGCGTTTTGAGGTTGGCGTTGACTTTCAAACGCCGGACACGGCGGCGGGATGGGTTGTACTTTGCCTTTCACATTTAAGCGCGGCGTATCTTGAGGAGAGTTTTTTCAGGTTTTATTTGTCCAACAGGCTGAAGGGATTCGGGTTTTACCCCGCAATGCTGATGTCAAGCGTTAGTTTTGCGTATTGCCACCTGTATGAAGGTTTTTTCGGCGTAGTAAACGCGCTCCTTGCCGGCCTTTTTTTGTTTTTCATATTCAACAAGCGGAAGTACGGCGCTGGAATGCAAACCCTGCACGCCATCGCCTTCGCCCATAGCGCGTACAACATGCTTGTTTACGCCGTTTGGGCGGCGCCATAAAGAAATCCGTAGGTTAAAAAAGCAGGAAGGTTGAGCAATGCGGATATTAAGAAATAATTTCATGCGGAAGCCAATTTCAGCATGAAGTATACGCTGAGTGGAGATCGGTAAAAGCCGGAAAGTATTTTATGCCCCTTATAAGGGGCATACCCATTCAAACCGCCGACTTTGGCGGTGGTTGTTGACTTTACTCTGTATAAGATATAACAATAAATTTCAATAAGTGATAGATAATATCATTGCTTGGCGATGTATATGACGTTTTTGCGCGGGATTAAACCTTCACTGCGAATAAAGAAAACGCGGGGCATCAGGTAAGAATTTTTCCAAAATGCGATCTCTAGAGGAAGATTCTGCCCGCCCCTGCCCAAAACCGCTCCCCAACCGCGTTGTGTGCCGGCGGAGACGTTGCGTTCGTTCCCGTTATACGCCCTTTTTGGCGCTTCCACTCTCCGCGAAAAGATTTGACTTTTACTGACGATAGATATATAATTAAGGCGGTTTTAAGCAACCAATCGTACCATTTGCGCTACGCAAATGTATCTTTTTACCCCTACGAGGAGGAATGTATGAAAAAGCATATGAAAAGGCTGGGCAAACTGCTTGCCACATTAACAGCTTTGCTGCTGACAACGATTCTATTCGGAGCCTGCGGCAAAAAAGACGCAGTTGGGAGGGTCTATCTGCTCAACTTTAAGCCGGAAATCGATGCTCAATGGAAGGAAGTGATCAATCAATTCTCTGCGGAGACCGGCATTGAAGCCAAGGTCGTTACCGCCGCCAGCGGCACCTATGAGCAGACGCTACGCTCCGAGATTACCAAATCGGATCCGCCGACGCTGTTCAACATTAACGGGCCCATAGGCTACCTAAACTGGAAGACCTATACGGCGGATCTGAAGGACACGGACGTGTATTCATGGCTTTCCGATAAAAGTATGGCTATTTCTATAGACGGCGGTGTGTATGGGCTTCCTTATGCGGTTGAAACCTACGGGATCATTTACAATGACGCGATTTTCCGCAAGTATTTTGCGCTACCCGACCGCGCTGTTACCGACATCTCCAGCGCCGCGCAGATCAACAACTTCGCCGCGCTTAAAGCCGTGGTGGAAGACATGACCGTCCGCAAGTTCGATTTAGGCATTGACGGTGTGTTTGCATCGACCTCGTTCAGGCCCGGGGAGGACTGGCGCTGGCATACTCATCTGGCAAACCTGCCCATTTACTATGAATACCGCGACAAGGGCGTAGGCGATCTGGACAAGATCGATTTGACGTACGGTCCGCAATACCACAATATTTTTGATCTGTACATCAACAATTCGGTAACGGATCCCAAGATGATCGGTTCCAAGTCCGTTGACGATTCCATGTCCGAATTTGCGCTCGGAAAAGCCTCTATGGTGCAGAACGGTACGTGGGGCTGGGGGCAGATTGCGGGTATAGCCGGCAATGTGGTGCAGGCTTCCGATGTCAAATATCTGCCGATTTACACGGGCGTACGCGGCGAGGAAGCGCAGGGGTTATGTACCGGTACGGAGAACTTCATCTGCGTCAACGTCAAAGCTTCAAAGGCGTCTCAAGAAGCGTCCCTCAAACTCCTTGAATGGCTTTTCAATACACCAAGCGGTAAGAAGGCCGCAGTTGAAAAGCTCGGTTTTGTTACCCCGTTCAGTACGTTCGGCGCTGACGAGCTTCCGGACAACCCGCTTGAAAAAGAGGCGTTCCGCTTTATGAGCAACCCCAATCTTTCGGCTGTTTCGTGGAACTTTACGAGCTTTCCCAGCCAGGCGTTCAAAGACGACCTTGGCGCGAGCCTCTACGATTATGCTCTTGGAAACAAGAGTTGGGATGACGTGACCGCTGTGTTCAAAAACAAATGGGCAGAAGAAAAGGCGCTGTTGAAATAATAGCTCCTCAATGTAATGAATTGTCATGATCTTCAACGTGAAAAGCGGGGCGGCTTACTCCATATTCCAAAAGAGAGCGCCGCGCCCGCTCGCGTTGACGTACCGGCGGGACGGCGGCGTTGAAGGCTTGCGGCAACGCCACTTGACATTTGTCCCAATACCTCCTAAACTATTTCCATATTTAAGTGTTTGATACTATAAAGCAATAAGATATTTTAGAGGTTAAAATTGCAGTTGACAAAAGACGATCCCGCTTTACAAGAAGAAGCGGTTGACGCCGCGCTTGCCGCCATGATTTTATCCGCTTCGGGCTGGCGCGCTATTTTTGCTCCGGACGGAAACGAAGAGAATACCCATAGTAAGATTTCACCGGCTCATAGCATAATCGTTGCTGTCGCGGCAAAGGTTTTTGCGGATTATGTAAAGAAAACAACCGGCGTTGCGCGGCCTGCGTTGATTGTGGGCATGGACGCGAGACCCACCGGCAAAAATATCGCCGGTGTGATGATGCGGTCATTGACAACGGAGGGGTGTACCGTCCGTTGGACGGGCATTACGGCCGCTCCTGAAATAATGTCGTTTGCGAGAAGCGAAGGCGTTTCGGGTAAGGCGCAGGGATTTGTTTATATTTCCGCAAGCCATAACCCAATCGGACACAACGGGCTTAAATTCGGGCTGACAGACGGCGGCGTACTTGCCGGTTCCGAGGCAAAACTTCTTATTGAGGCGTTCCGTTCTTTCCTTTCCGAGTCCGGCAGGATAGGAAAGACGTTGTCCCTCATCAACGGAGCTGACCAGACGCTGATTGACGCGGCGTACAGCGAGTCGCCGCGTGTAAAACAGAAAGCTCTGTCCGCGTACCTTGATTTTACGCGAGAAGTGGTGTCGGCTGCCTCGGATAGGGCGGAACAGGAGAAGCTGTTTGCGTCCATTACAGAAACAATACGGGAGCATCCCATCGGCGTCATAGCGGACTTCAATGGTTCGGCGCGCACCGTCTCCATTGACAGGGAATTCTTGCTCTCTCTCGGTGTGAAATTCGCCTTTATCAACGGTGAAGCCGGAAATATAGCGCACCGTATCGTACCGGAAGGCGAAGCGCTCGACTGCGCGGCCCAATTTTTGGAAGAACAACATGCCCGCGACCCGGCTTTTGTCATGGGTTACATGCCGGATTGCGATGGCGACCGCGGTAATATCGTGATTTGGGACGAAACCCTGAAAAAGACCCGGCCTCTGGAGGCGCAGGAAGTTTTTGCGCTTGCCTGCGTCGCGGAATTGTCCCACCTTGTATGGACCGGTTCGTTGCGGTGCGATGAAAACGGCAGGTTCCTTGATGATGTCGCTGTCGCGGTCAACGATCCCACATCGTTGCGTATTGATGTTATAGCGGAAGCGTTCGGCGCAAAAATATTCCGTGCCGAAGTGGGAGAGGCGAATGTGGTGTCCCTTGCGCGGAAATTGCGCGAATTGGGCTACACGGTGCGTATTCTGGGCGAAGGTTCCGCAGGCGGCAATATTACCCATCCATCCGCAGTGCGCGATCCCATCGACACGGTGTTTGCCCTGCTTAAAATGCTTGCCATACGAAGCGTCGGCGATAAAAAGGGACTTTTTGAAATTTGGCGCGATATTTCAGGGAATATCGGCTCATATAAAGATGGTTTTAGCTTGGCGGACATTATCGCGAGCCTTCCGTCCTTTGTCAGTACCGGCGGCTATACGCCGGACGCGCTGCTCAAAGTGAAGTCTGTAGATCACGCCGCTTTAAAAGAAAGGTACCAGAAGATATTTTTGCGTGATTGGGAAGAAAAGAAAGAACATCTATACAAACAATACGGCATTGTCGCGTGGGATGCGGCGTGTTATAATGGTATAGAAGAAAGGCTTGACATCAAGAATTTCGGCGAAGCCGGACGCGGCGGATTGAAGATAATCTTTGTTGACGATCAGGACGATCACATCGCTTCTCTTTGGATGCGCGGATCCGGTACCGAGCCTGTGTTTCGGATCATGGCTGACGCTGAGTGCTTCGGCCTTGAGCGGGAATTGATTGCGTGGCAACAGGCAATGGTTATTGAAGCCGACAATGAATAGGTATGCGCGTCTGTGTGGACGCGCAAGGAGAATGTATGGGTTTACGAGGTGAGATTTTCTCAACACGGGTCCAGTTGCAGAACAGGACGTATTTTTTCAATGTAAAAGAGAATAGACTGGGCGATATTTACCTTAACATTGTCGAGAGCAAAAACAAAGACGAAGGCGGCTTTGAGCGGCAGTCTGTGGTGCTTTTCGCCGATGATCTTACGCAGTTTTTGGGCGGTTTTGAAGAAGCTCTGAAGGTTATGGATAAAGCCGACCGTGAAAAAAAACGCATGGCGCGAAGCGTAGTACACGGCAACAGCCGGAGGGATTTTCGTAGCGACAACTATGGCGGCGACATCGACACCGAGGGATCGTCTTTTTCTAAAAAACGCCTTGTTGTGAAGAAAGTCAAAAGAGAAGAAAAAAAATCCGGCGGTGCGCCGTGGAACGATGGTAAAAACGGTTCTTTTGACAGAACAAAGGGCGGCTTCAAGAGAAAAGTGAAGTCTGTGAAAAAAAAGTGAAAAAATGAAAACAAAATGAAACGACAAGATCAAAGGCGGGTAACGTAAGATTGGTTTCCGCACGATTCGGTCGTTCCATTGCGCTCTATTACGGATACGCGCACTAAAAATAAGCGAAAATAAACAACCGCTGGGCAAGCCCAGCGGTATCGAAGATTTCTCCTTGAAATCTTTGCGTATGCGGGGGAACAAATCCCCACACCCCCAGTAAGAAACGCATCAAGGGGCGAGAGGTATTACACCCATACGCGTTTACTTAGGAACGAGCGATCTGAACAGTAGGTGGATTCGTTTTCTCTTGGATTGAGCGCAAAGAGACGCTAACTCATGGATGTTTTCAAGCAAATTTATTATGGAGATGGTATCCAAAAGTATATATTTTACTATGCTCAACATAAGCCGCCGTTCGCGCCAGGGCGACCGGTCTTTACGCGCCACGCTTTCCTGTCGGGGGGAAAACGACCTGTGTTTACCCGGATATCGCAAAGGCCCGCCGGTAACAGCTTCCCGTAAAACCATGCGGGGGCGTTCCGCCCACTACGCGCCGGTATCCCATGTCAGCCGGACAACGACTTTAACCGTTTGAATACCGGTTCTATCCGCCGCCGCTGCCGGTACCGCTCAAGTATCAAATCGGGAGCCGCATCGCTTATTGGGGTAACAACTATCACATACCGGTTATACGCTCTCCGTGCCTTGCTTAATTCCTTGTTCCCGTATTTCCTCATCCGCGTCTTCTCTAAAGCCTCCGGGCCTTTCCGCTCCGCTTCTTCGCTCTTCCTCAATACGCAAAAACGTAACGGCCG
>JAITAW010000286.1 GCA_031283905.1 Treponema sp.
ACATTGCTTTTATCGGAATTAACGGCGTTGATTATTCAATGAACATGCGCGGGCTTAACATTGTCGTGTTTGACAAAACATCGCAAACCGTGATTGACACCGTGAACTTTGACACGCACCTGCCCGGTTTCCCCTGCGCCAGACGCGCGTAAGCTGCGAAACACCATGCATAGTGAGCTTTTCCCAACGCTCGATTGGTTTTGGGAAAAGGTTCCGAAGAAACGGCCGAAAGCCCGTTTTTCCCTCTAAATCTAAGGGCGCTTTCCCAGAAAGACAAGCAAAAGAAAAGCGAGCCCAAAATAAACAAATAATTTTTTTACAACCTCTTTTCTCATAAGGAACCTCCGTTTACTCGCAGCGGGGTCTAATACCGCGCTCTGGAGCGTTGTCCCTTTAGGGCGGTTAAAATTGGCAAGGCAAACAAAAAGTTGTTATATTCGACTATAAAATTATTTTCATTTGGTCAAGATCCCGCCGAATGTAGGCTTGCGCCTACCGCTTTCTTTATGCTTTTTTGCTCCTAATGTATATTATTTTATACATTAGACGTCTGTTGAGACTCAAAAAGCCTCAAAGAATACTCCAAAAAAGTCGGGTTTGACACTCGGAGCGTATTCTTTGGTTCTTCGGGAGTGTTCTTTGACTGAAAAAGAGTCGAGTTTGACACTCGGAGCGTGTTCTTTGGTTCTTAAAGAGTGTCTTTTGACACTCTAAGAGTGTTTCAAGACACCCGGAAAGCTCCCATCCATTGTCACGGAGCGGGCCGCGGTTCATTCCGTTTCCGTCCCGGTATCCGTCCCGTCAGAGCCGCGCCTACGATGGCCGCCGGGGAAGCGGGCTTTCAGGTCTTCGTAAATGGCTTTTGCCCCCGGTACATCCTGTTTTGCCGCCCGCCGGACGTTGTTGTAAAAAGCAAGGGCAGCGTGGAAGGCATCGCTTCCGGCGGTCATAACCGTGTCGTCCAGCGTCTCCTGCAAGTGCCGTACCTTGTTCTGTATGCCCCAAAGCCCGTGAGCGTCCGCAAAATCCACGTCAAAATATCATTTGCAGTTTAGTCGTGTCCCAAAATATGGATTAGGGACATCATCAATAAAAGTATTTGATATAAGCCAGCCGGTTTCGCTCCTTCCCACCCTCACGTTCACCCATATGGCGCCAAACTTGCTTGCGTTCCTGCGGAACAATGCCGGGTACGCAAGCGCCTCGCCTACGATTATTTCTCATATTTCCCGCCTTCCATTGAAAAAAATATTCCATTGCGTTATGGTTATAACATGGCTTTGACATCACGGTCTTTGTTAAAACACGGTTCGACACTGTCTCTTTTGACGTTCCTCTCAAGGATTTTAGGATTGTTGCGGGAGATGACCAAGGCGAGTCTGCTTGGAACATCCGCCCTATCAGACGCTTTTTCGGTGGCTTTCATGGTACCGAATCTTTTCCGCCGTCTTTTTGCGGAAGGCTCCATATCGGTCGCGTTCATCCCCACGTTCAAAGAATACCTATTGCAAAAGAGCGAGCGGGAGATCAAGGAATTTCTCTGTTGTATCTTTACGTTTCTGAGTTTTTTCGTCTCCCTGGCGGTCGCGCTGGGAATTCTGGCCGCGCCCCTTATCATAAAACTTTTTGGACTTGAAGAATTTAATGAAACCGTACTGCTTACCCGCGTCATGTTTCCTTTTCTGGCGTTTATTTCCATAGCGGCCCTGTTTCAGGGCATTTTGAACAGCGTCAACTGTTTTACGCCGTCTGGTTTTGCGCCCATCCTGCTCAACATCATCGCCATCGTGTGCGCGTATGCGCTCAAAGACATTGCCGGCAATCCGGCGCGGGCAATGGCTGCGGGAATTTTCCTGGGCGGCTTTTTGGAAGCGGCTATGCAAGTCCCTTTTGTCGTCAAGCATGGGTTCACCTTCTTTTTTACGGGGTTGAAAAAGGCTGTCAATCATCCGGGAACAAAGACTGTCCTGAAACTCGTGGGCCCCACTATTATAGGCATGGCGGCGTACCAGCTCAACGACTTGGTGTCTACGGCCCTTGCCGGCAATGCGGGAGAGGGCGTGGTGTCAAGCCTCCAATACTCGCTGCGCTTGCAGGAGTTGATCCTCGGCGTATTCGCCGTGTCCATCGGCACGGTGCTGTTGCCCGACCTCTCGGAACACGCGAAATCGGGAAACTGGGACTGTTACAACGACCGGCTGACGTCCGCCATGCATATCATCGTGTTCATCACCATTCCCATCACGTTTTTCGCTTTGGCGCAAGGCGAAAGCCTCATACGCCTTCTCTTTCAAAGCAGACGTTTCACCGAAACATCGGTGGCCTTAACCAAAACGGCGTTCACTTTTCATATACCTGCGCTCCTCTTCATCGCCTTAAACCGTATTCTTTCACCCGCGTTTTACGCTCAAAGCGACTCAAAATCCCCGACCATTGCGGGAGTTATTTCGTTTGCCGTCAACATGACGGTTGCGGCCGCGCTTGTCCGCCCCATGCGCGGGGCAGGCGTTGCGCTTGCCCTCACCATAGCGAGCGCGATCAACACCATTCTGCTTCTCGTATTTTTAAAAAGGAATCCCCTTGTCAATATTAAACGAACTGTTTGGGCGACATTTCTCTATGTTTTCAAGATGTGCTGTTTCTCAGCCGCGCTTATGGCGCCGCTTCTGTTTCTCAATCCCCTGCTCCTTGAACTATTCGCTCGGTACAACCGCTTTATCCATTACGGCGTTCCCCTTGTCATCACTGCGGCGCTGTATTTTTCTGCGGGTTTGGCGCTTCTTGTCATTACGAAGGACAAACATGTCTACGCCCTGTTGCGGATGATCGGGCGGAGAACGCCGCGTTTGGATACGCCGAACCCGTAACCTAGACGCAGCAGGGCGGAAAAGAGATCACATCACAACAGCGCGTCTAAATTAATTTCCGCAGCGATACACGGAACAATGATGCCGAAGTTTTCAAGCGCGGCCGGATGAATCTCTCCAAATACGCCGATGGGTTTGTCGTGGTACACGACCGATGCGGCGCGACCGGGAATAAAGCGGCTGTCCGTTGATTCATCCACCGTGTATTCACGGGAAAGATAGTAGAAAAGCGTCTGAATTTGCGCGGCTATGGCGTTGAAATTCGCCTCTTTGTTCGCGCTCAACATGCCGAGGTACTGCCGCGTGGCGGCGCCGTAGTTTTC
This sequence comes from Treponema sp., assembly GCA_031283905.1. Classification (GTDB taxonomy): domain Bacteria; phylum Spirochaetota; class Spirochaetia; order Treponematales; family Breznakiellaceae; genus JAIRKH01. The sequence continues at coordinate 3,191 of JAITAW010000286.1, forward strand.
CGAAGGGTCTTTGAACGCTACTTTGCCGGTCTCAAAAATATGATGTGGATACACGGCGTTGCCCGATACGGACTCGCTCATTAAAAGGGATGCGAGAACCGAATCGCGTACGTACTCGTAGTTTTCCGTCATGGGGTTGGCGATCTGAATGATGCGGCGGCCGTCGCCCAAAACTTTGTCCACCAAATCTTTTCTGGAGCCAAGGTAATTGTAGATCATCTCCTGATACCCCAGCCCTACGAGTATTTCCTTGACCTTTCTGCTGAATATCGTTATGGGTGAAAGCCGCCCAACCGTGAATTCCTTCGGACGTTCAGGCTTAAATGAAGCAAGCCCCCGTCCTATCATCACATCTTCGGCGACATCCGCGGCGTGGAGAAAGTCGTTGCGGTATTCGGGAGGATAGAGCCGTACGCCGTCAACCACGTTAGCGCCGCCGCGCTCAACATCACAAGCCTTTTCAGCCTTGCAGCCCATACGCTCAAGCGCCTCAACGCACTCGTTCCCGTTCAATTTTTCACCTAAAAATTTTTCTATGCGCTCAAGGGAACAGAACACCGGCGACTGAAAGTAGAAAGGCGTAGTCATCGTCCGCCCGAAGGGCGTATCATAGCCGTATTCGACAGTTACCGGTTCAATGGTATAGCCCTGATCCGCCATGTCGCAGGCCATGATAGAAGCCGCCAAGATTACGGACGGCTGATCCGTGCCGGTCAGTTCCACAAACAGATCCGTATCGCCCACCTGAACCGCGCCTATGTCAGCCGAATTGATAATGGGCGGATATGAGAGGATCCCGCCTTTCGCGTCAACGAGCAACGGGTGGACAGGCTCGTGCTCCTGAATAAAGGCGTATTCCTTGCCCTTGGGGTGCTGTTTGAGGATTTCCCTCAGGGTAAGCGGCGAGTCCCATTGAAGCGGAGTAAAGGATGCCGAATCGGGATCAACGCCCTTATAAGTGATAGGCCACATGATAATGGCGATGCGGTACAACCCCATCGAAATGGCGCGGCGCTTGCGCCCGAAATTCCACGCCAGCTTCTCCTGGGTTTGGATCATGTCCCTGAGCGAAGCGTCAGTGACGGCTTTGCCCGTTGCGACGAACCCCGCAAGGTAGGGGCGTACGTTCTTGACGGATTTTTCAACTTTTACCGTCCATTCTGACTTTTGGGCATTGCCATGTGTTGAAAAAAACGGATATTCGGGACGTTTTCCTTTTCCGTAATAGCTGCGGATCTGACGGGCGCAACCGGCTGTTCCCCAGAGATCGGGCCTGTTCGTATCGTTTAATTCTATTTTAAGTGTACGTTCAGCCGCATCCAGGCGTTTGTCGCTCTCTTCATCCAATTCCGCCTTCGCACAGGTAAGGGCCTCCTCGAATTCGGCGCGGTTGTTCCATCTGCGTCCTGCCAGAGAGCAGAAGAGTTCTTCATTTACTTCGATTTTTGGCATGGAATTGTTTCCTTAGTGTTCCTTTGATTCAGATTTGGTACCAAGATACTATAAAAAAGGCTAAATTTTATCAAGATGGAGCGGGACGCTTGAAGCGCTGAGATTGGAAAAAATCAGGAGCGAAGCGGCGTTGTTCTTGCAACAACCATTATTTTCTGAATTTCGACAAAAAACAATGAAAAACACTTGTTTTATCTGAGTTTTGTGGTAGAATATATAATGGGGTTATGTTATGCTTATTTGTAAAGAGAATGAAAATGAATTGATCGTTCAAATTTTAGCGTATCTTGATGAGACGCATTTGAAAGAAAGCGAATATATAAAAAATGAACTTGCGTGGCTTGAAACACTGGAAAAGGTTACGCTTCATTACCCTGAAATAAGGGATAGTTGGGAAAGAGACCGCACGCTTGACAGGATTCTTGCGTCCAATACGCTTCACCTACCGCCGAGAGTGATGAATCTCCATAATTATTTAGTCACTAAACTGCATATTTTCTCAACTCTTTTTGCGATATTAAAGGATATTTCCGCGTTTGGCATCCCGATTCGGGCTAGTATGTTGACCATTACGTCTTTTTTTACAATGGAAAAAGTGTATTCCTCCTGTCTGCGGGACAATTTTATTTCCAAAGAGGTGAAAAACCTTTTGGCTGACGAGCTTGTTTTCTTATGGGACAATGGACTGAATATAAAAAAAGCCTGTTTTTTCGGACATTTGGAACAGCTTTGGGTGGCGAGAGACAAAACACCGCCCACCTATGGTACTATGGATGGCAACAGCGAGGTAATCCGTTTGTCAATGGAAATGCCGAGAGAATGGGATGACTTCCTGAAAGAGCAGGGAGATAATAAAGAAACAATAAACGCTTTGTTGGAATTTGTATTTGGGCTTTCTTACGAGGATATTATCAGAGAACGGGAGCGCTTGTCCCGCGCCAAGATGCAGTCTGTAAACGAGGCTGAGTTAAAAAAAGTCTTTGGCGCGACAGAATTCGCATACACCAGCATAAAAAGGGTCGATCCGAGCAGATTTTACGATTTTTTCATTGAGCGGTACGAGAAGACTCTGTTCCGCAGACGCATTCTCATGGAAGAAGCCAGTGAAGCTCCTAAAAGGACCATAGAGGAAATCTACCTGGAATACCTCGCCTCAAAAGTTTAGTGTGTTTTTATTCTTGCCGATAATTAAAAGTATGAATAATGCCCTTGCCGTGCTTTTTGGCGGAAACCTGCAAAAGACGGCTTTTCAACCTCTCTTCTCCGGGAAAAGCGCCTTTGATCTGGCGGTGGAAAAAAGCGGCGCTTTCCCGTATGTTGGGAACATGATCCTTTTGACAAACGAAAAATGGGGCGGCAGTTCATATATTGAAAAATTTGAAAAAAGTGGAAAGATTGCGGTGGTTGTAAAAGACCATTGGACAAAAAAAGCGCTCTTGGAGACGCTTGCTCGTGTGTGCGCGGGTTTTGGAATAGTCTACTTTGTATGGGCGGATGCGCCTTTTCTTGATGTGGGGCTTGCGGACTCTCTTGCGAAACGCCATACGCGATACCGCGCGGATTACACCTTTGCGGACGGCTATCCTTTAGGGCTTGCGCCTGAGTTGCTCTCGCCGGAATGTATAAGCGGGCTTGTAGACCTCGCTGATGATGACGGCGCGGTTGAACGGGACGCGATTTTTTCAGCGCTGCAAAAAGACATCAACGCTTTTGACATTGAAACAGAGATAGCGCCATTCGATCTGCGTTCACGGCGCTTGACTTTCGCCGCTGACTCGAAACGCAACCTCCTTTTGCTGCAACGGCTTTTTGACGAGGGCTTTTCCGGCGCTTCGGACTCGGAGAAGTTTGTTGTTGAAAAACCGGAGATTTTTAGGACGCTCCCCGCCTTTTTTCCGGTTCAGGTCGCTCTTCCCTGTCCCCAATCGTGTAAATTCTGTCCATATCCGCAATACGGAATGCGCGGGATGCCGGAACTCATGGACAAACAGGATTTTATGTCGCGTGTCGTTTTTGAGCGCCTGTTAGACAAGATAATTGATTTCTCCGGCGATGCGGTCATTGATCTTTCATTATGGGGAGAGTTAAGCCTTCATCCTCAAAAGACTGACTTGATTAACGCGGCGCTCGAAAGATCGGCGCTGTCCATCATCATCGAGACATCGGGCGTAGGGTGGAATAAGGCTGAATTGGAAGCGCTGGCAGCGGCGGCAGCGGAAAAAACTGCGGATGCCGCAAAAAGCGGCGTCCGGGCAAACGGGTTGCCGCCGCTTTCGTGGATCGTGTCGCTTGACGCCTATGACGCGGCGCGGTACAAAGAAGTTCGCGGCGTGGGCCACGCCGAAGCTGTTGAAACCGCCAAGTCGCTTGCGAATTTTTTCCCCGGCAATGTGTACGCGCAGGCGGTGCGCATAAGCGGCGCCGAGGACGACATTGAGCGGTTTTACCGTTTCTGGAAAGCTGAAGGATTGCGGGTGATCATTCAGAAATATGATAATTTTTGCGGCATCTTGCCTTCTTTGCGTGTGTCCGATGTGTCGCCAGTGGAGAGGCAGCCGTGCTGGCACCTTATGCGGGACATGCACATTCTGCTTGATGGCTCCGTGCCGCTATGCAGAGAGACAATCTGCGCCACAGATCGCGTTGCGGAAGGCGCCACATTGACCTGCGCTGTTTCAACGCTCGGAAACGCCTTTTCCGAGGATATGGAAACAATTTGGCGGCGGGGAAACGGCGTGTACATGGAACAGGCCGATTGCAATTACACAGGCATATGTACAGGTTGCGATGAATATTACACCTACAATATATGACAACGCCTACTCCTCTTACACGGCGGTAGGAGGCATGAAGCGCGGAGGATCTACCGGGCTTTCCGCAGTGTTGCTCAACCGGCGCGGGCATTACCCGCGCCATACGCTTTTTCAGGAACTTGAAAAAATCGGCTTTGATTTTATCGTTTCCATGGAAGGACCCCATGAACGCTACGACATAGAAGAGCTGTCGGGGCGTTTTCCGCATATCCGCTTTATTTTGCTGAAAGATGAAATTTCAATCGGGAAACAGATAAACCTTGCCGCTCTGGAAGTTTCAAGTCCGCTTTTTTTCGTTTTATGGAACGATCTTCGTATTCTTCATTCAGGCGGAGCGTTCCGTATGGCTGAGCGCCTGCTTCTGGGTGCGGAAGAGTTTGCCATGAGTCAGCAGATCAGTCAATACAAATGCCTTTGTACGGTGCCGCTTATCCAGAATTCCCGTTTTGAGACCCTGCCCACCCTTATAGCGCCGGCTTTGTACGGCAATTCGGTGAAAACTCTGTCCTTCACGCCCATTACGGAAGGGAAACCTTCATTGTACCCGTTTGATTGGGTCGGCGTCTATGACAGGGAGCGTTTTCTTCGGATCGGCGGTTTTGACGTGGCGCTCACCCGCACCTATTGGCAACTTATGGATTTCGGGTTCCGCGCCCACCTGTGGGGCGAGGAGATTAATTCAACCCAACTCATCAGGGTTTCCTACGATGGCGATATTCCGTATGAAGATAGCACAGCGGAGCAATGCTACCGTAGATTCTATCTCAAGAACATAGCTCCTGTTTTTAGAGGGGACAGCGCGTACCTCCCGCTTCGCCGTTTCCCCGGATTTTTTAAACGCTCCAAAGGGCGTCTCTTCGCGCTGTGGAAGGAGTTCATTTCCGCCGGTCAGTGGGTGAAAGCAAACAGCTTCCGCTTTAGAAACGATGCTCGTTCCATTACTGAGTTGTGGGACGACTTCAGCGAATTGAGCGAACCAACAGGGGAAGAATAGAATCCTTGCGCAGCCTTAGCAGACGGCAAATAAAAAAGGCTTTGCGGGAGTTGATTTCTCTAAATTTTTAAAAATATAGCTTGATAGACGTAAAATCCATAATTCTAAACGCATATGAACCGGCGTTTTCCAATGTCAAATTTTCGGCGGAGCCTGCGACTGCGGACGGTTAAACGGGGAAGTCCGCGCCTCCCAGCGCGGCGGGATGAATCGCGCCCGCCGGATATATTCCGGCGAAGCGTCTTGCCCGCACCTTCACAAACGCGGCGTGGTATGGTATAGTTGTCCCATGAATGAAAGACTAGATTCCATGCTTCGCCGTTATGAAGAACTGTCAACGCTGGTGCAAGACCCGGAATTGGTGAAGAATCAAAACAAATACCGCGATTTAATGAGAGAATACTCTCAACTTGGCGAAATTGCCGTAGCGAACAATGGAATTGAAATACTGACCACTCAATGCAGTGATGCGAAAACGCTTTTGCAGGAAGAAAAAGACTCTGACATGAGGGAACTGGCCAGAGAAGAAGTGAAAGAACTGGAAAAACGGTTGCAGGAAGCCGGAGAAAAGCTC
>JAITAW010000293.1 GCA_031283905.1 Treponema sp.
GGGCGGAATCCAAATTCGCGCGTTTTTTCTTGCGTGATTTCGGGCTAATCGCTTATATCAATTGCACTGGCGGACAAAATTTTTCGCATAGCGCCCTCTTTGCGATGTCTCACTAGCCATCTCCGTCACGCGCAAACGGGGTATTAAGGCGACCGGCGGTTTTTCTTTTGTAGCAGTCGATCACCGTGTGCGCCCCGTTTCCAGACGCGAATCCCATTGGCGCGGATTTTTAACCAATATCGTTCAAACTCATTACCTGATCGGCCGGCAAAGAGAACACAATGCCTTCCGCCTTGCTTGAAGCGCCGTATGCGGCGCTCACAGCCTGCATAATGCCCAGACTTTTCTCTCTATCGGTGAGCATAATGATGATTTCCTTTTCATCTTGTATTGAAATTCCAAAAAATTTCTTGGTCTTTTGAGAAGAAAGCCCGCGCGCACTTATCACCGTACCGCCCCGCGCTCCGGCATCACGGGCTGTTTTCATAAATTCATCGCTGTACCCGTTGTTTAATATAGAAATAATAACGTTGTTTTTTATCTCAACCGTTTTCGCTTCCATTTTTTCTCTTTCATCTGTTGTTTCCATTGATTTATCCTCTTGCTTTTCGTCTTTCTTGCCGGTCTCCACAGACGCAACGACTCGTGTTTTCAAAAAAAGCTCCATGATCGGGGCATTTATCCCCGAAAGGGGAACCGTAAAAGCGATGCCGGCGCCCGTGCTACGCACGCCCATTTTCCGCCGCACCGCCCTGATGATGACAGGCGTTGACGCGCCTTCCACAAGGCACAGAATCAACGCCTTATCCGTGCTACCGACACCGAGAATATCGAGTATTTCGGAGGTAGCGGTTCCCATTGCTTTGCTCATAAAAACAAAATTGGAATAATCCTTCTCGAACACCTCTGAAATCACCCTAATCTTATCCCAATCTATGATAAGAAAGAGGAATTTAAAGAAACGGCGCGGTATGTCGCCTTGTCCGCTTTGTACGTTCCGGTCTTTAGGCATACACGTAATCCTCTTCGAATATGATGATCTCGCTTGCTTTCTCTCTGCCCATGAGTTCGGCTTCGGAAAGCGCTTTTTCCGCCTTCATCTTCCGTCCATATACAAACCCCAAAAGTTGAATAACCACCAGCGGCGTCATGGCGACCATCGCCACAATGCCAAAGGCGTCTTTCATCATGTCGCCGCCCACGCCTTCGCATGTTCCAAGCGCAAGCGGAAGGAGGAACGTTGAAGTCATTGGACCGGAACATACGCCGCCAGAGTCAAAGGCTATGCCGGTGAAGATACGCGGTACAAAGAAGGTGAGTATGAGTGCTAATGTGTATCCCGGAATCAAAATCCACATGATTGAAATGCCGGTAAGTATCCGTACCATAGTGATGCCCAGAGCAAGCGACATGCCGATTGAAAGCGCCGTGTTCATCACCTTTTGGGTGATTGCGCCTTGGGATATGTCTTCCACCTGCTTGTTGAGTACATGAACCGCGGGTTCCGCAGCGACAATGAAGTATCCGATGATCATGCTCAGCGGCACCAGTAACCACTTGACGTCTGTTCTTGCAAGATCGTAGCCGAAGAGGTGTCCCACCGGAATAAAGCCGACTTCTACACCGGTCAGGAACAGCACAAGCCCGATAAAGGTGTAGATGAAGCCCACCAATATCTTCATAAGCTGCTGTTTCTTGTACCGTTTTGAAATCAACTGAAACACAAGAAAAAACAAGAGGATCGCGGCAAGCGCCATGGCGACTTCTTTTATCATTTTAGGGAAAGCCTCCAAAAAGCGGAGAACAACATCTCTGTCCGTATACACCGCTATCGTGCTTGTGTCGATTGGTTCACCGACGTCAACCTTGTTAATGTGCTTTATCATGCCGAGCGTCAGCACCGAAAGAATGGGACCCACACTGCACAAAGACACGAAACCAAAGCTGTCATCCTTTGATCCCTTGTCACCGCGCAATGATGCGACGCCGACACACATTGCCAGAATAAACGGTACGGTCATGGGTCCGGTGGTAACGCCGCCGGAATCAAACGCTATGGATATGAAGGAACCGTCCGGCGTGGTGAGCATGTAACCCGCAATGGCAAAGGTAATAATGTAAAAGCCAAGAAGTAACGCCATAAGAGGAATTCCGAACAATACCCGCAACACCGCTATAGCGAGGAAAAGCCCGACGCCCAGTCCAACCGTAACGATCAATACCCACGGATTGAGCGATTCGGCAAGCTGTCCCGCAAGCACCTGTAAATCCGGTTCGGCAATGGTGATGATCACGCCCATCACGAAGCTAATACCGAGCGCCAGCGCCAAATTTGAAGTCTTGGTAAGTTGGATGCCGATCCCTTCGCCCATCGGCATCATCGCCATATCCGCACCCAAGGTGAAGAAGCCCATGCCAATGATGAGCAATGCCGCTCCGGCAAGGAACATGACAATGACACCCGCCGACATCGGCACCAACACGATACTCGCAATGAGTACAATGGCGGTTATGGGAAGCACCGATGAAAACGCTTCTTGTATCTTTTCCTGCAAGACTTTATTCATAAACTTGCCGCTCCTTTACCATTGAGGCTTTTTCAAAACGCGCCCTCTGGGGCGGCAAATACTGTCCATTCATCTTCGTTCCTTTCTCTTTACACAGGCAGCGTCCGCGCCGCCCATGCCTTCAAGCGCACGGGGCGATTGCCTCGTTCACGATCTCGGTAACGGCGGCGACTGCGGCAAGGTTGCCCGATTCCGGCGTTCCCGCCTCGCCCTCGCAGGCGGCTTGTTGGGCGGCCTTGATGTCCGCCTTGAGTTGGTCACGCGTGGTTTTGACGGCTGATAAATCGGTCATAAGTTCACTCCTTTTGCGGGGGTTGCCCGCAGGGTAAAGTATAATACAGACATTCAACAATGATAATGGAAAGCCTGCTTTTTGTCCAGACGGCGCAAGCGGCGGCGGCGAAGCATATACAGCCGTTATGCGCAGTTTTGGCTGTCTTTATACTTTTCTATTATTTTTATACTTTATTTATTCTATATTGTTTCTTCAATTATTCTATTAATTATAAGAGCGTGTTTCCTAAATAAATATCAAACGGCATGATCAATAATTTCATTATTTCTTTGGAGTATTGGTCAAAAAACCAATTATTTGCCTCCGTATATTTTTCTTTGTTTGAAAATTCCCAATGCGAAACAACTGAAACAATAAACGCCTATAACCTATGCTTGAATATGCTCAAAAATTTTTCATCATCAAGAATCGCGCCGTCCTTTTAACCCCCCGGCGCAGCCGGGGGGTTACCGATTCTAAACGTCAATAACGCAATCTATCCATCACGGAGCAAGAACAGCAAGGTACGCGGTGAGGAGAGCGGGTTCTTATAGCCCGCCCACGCCCGCCGTATATTTCCGCAAGGTTTTGCGCACCATCCCAACCCCGGCGGCCATCTCCGCAAACAAGCCTTCCACCCGCGTTCCAAGCCCCGCGTCATAGAGATTCACCGCAAAGATGGACGAGTCCGAAAGTATCGGGCGCAAGGCATCGTGAAAATCGCCCGCGCCGCCCAGCTTAATACGCTTCACATGGGCGAAAAGGCTTTCGTACAGCGGATCGGGGCTTACGGCAAAGGCATTGCCCGCATCGTCAACGCCGAGCAGGTAACGCACCCACGCCGCGAGCGTCAGCGGGATACAACGCAAATCTTCCGCCTTGAGCGTTTCGCTTGCGAGATAGGCTTTGATGGTTTCCCCAAACCGGATCGGAATCTTCTGTGATGTGTCGCAGGCGATCCGCTGAGGCGTATCGGGCATAAAGGGATTGGGAAGCCGCGCCCGCACCACCTGATCAATAAACGCTTTCGGCGAAAGGACGACCGGATCAACCGCGACCGGCAGCCCTTCCCTGTAGCCAACGGCTTCTACAAGCGCCACCAGATCCGCGTCCTTCATCTCATCGCTTATCTTGGTATAGCCCAAAAGACAGCCAAACACCGCAAGGCTTGTGTGCAGGGGATTCAGGCACGTACACACCTTCATCTTTTCCACTTTGTCAACCGTTTCCCTGCCGGTAAACAAGACGCCCGCTTTTTCAAGCGGCGGCCTGCCGTTGGGGAAGGAATCTTCAATAACAAGGTACTGGGTTTCTTCCGCGTTGACAAACGGGGCTATATACGTCTGTTTTGCGGTAACCCGCCCCGCCGTATCCTCAAACCCGGCTTCTTCGAGCATCTTCCGTACGCCTTCATCCGGGCGCGGCGTGATCTTGTCGATCATTGACCACGGGAACGCGACTTTTGCCGCGTCCCGCACATACGCGGCAAAGTCTTTGTCAACAAAGCCCCTGTCCGCCCATTGATCCGCAAAGGCGGAAACCGCGGCAAAGAGTTTGTCCCCGTTATGAGAACAGTTGTCCATACTCACCATAGCGATGGGAAAAGCTCCGGCCTTGTACCGTTCCATGAGGAGCGCGGCCACTTTTCCAATATAGCTCGTTGTCCCGCACGAGTCAAAATCAGCTTGAACAGCGGGCAAAAAAGCGCCGCCGCGTGAGTTCAGGCTGTAGCCCTTTTCGGTGATGGTAAAGCTCACCATTTTAAGGGACGGGGAACGGAAAATATCCCGCAAAACGGAAAATTGCTCCGGCCTTTCAAGATTCAGCGCTTCGGCGATGCTGCCGATCACCCGCTTCTCAATGCCGCCGTCCGCCTTTAAGGTAACGGCCAGCGTTAAATTGTCGTAGGGCGCGAAAATCCTGTCGATAATCTCGCCATCATAGCCCTCGGCAACAATAATACCCGTTCTGGACAGGCCCTGGTCCAAAAGGCTCTGCTGAAGAGCCGCCGGAAACGCGCGGAAAATATTCCCCGCGCCAAAATGCGCCCACTCCGGCGCGTTCCTTGTTTCCGCGATCATGGCGTTTCTGTCGAATCGGGGCAGCAGAATCCCCGCCCTCTCCCACAGTTCCTTTTTTGCCAATTCCGCGTTGCCCAGTTTCATTTTCCGCCTCCCAAGCGTTCAACCGCTTCCCACAAGCCCGTAAGGTAGGCCGCGCCCAACGCGCGGTCGTACAGGCCGTAGCCCGGCATACCCTTTTCGCCCCAAATAGCGCGTCCGTGATCAGGCCGGATGGGGCCGTCAAAACCCGCATCGTACAGGGCCTTTACAATGGCGAACATATCAAGGGACCCGCAACGCGTGGGGTGCGCGGATTCCTCAAACGTCCCGCGGCCGGTATGCAGGACATTGCGGAGATGCGCGAAGTGGATACGCCCTTTAAGCGCCGGTATAATGGCGGGAATGTCATTTTTGGGATTGGTTCCCAGGCTTCCGGTACACAGCGTAACGCCGTTGTACGGATTGTCCACCATCGTGACAAGGCGGACAAGATCGTCCCTGTTTTTCATAATCCGGGGAAGCCCGAACACGGACCAGCCCGGATCGTCCGGGTGGATGGCCATGTTAATACCGTATTTTTCGCATACGGGCATGATCGCTTCAAGAAAGTATTTGAGATTCGCGGCAAGCGTTTCTTCGGTAACGCCGTTGTACAGGGCGAACAACGCCTTGAGTTTGCCGAGCCGCTCCGGTTCCCAGCCCGCGAGCACAAAGCCGTTCGACTGCCGCTCAATCAAAGAAGCCATGTCGTTGGGGTCGATGGTGTCGATGACGTTCTGATCGTACGCCATCGTGCCGCTGCCGTCCGGCAGTTTTTTCGCCAGATCCGTGCGCGTCCAGTCGAACACGGGCATGAAGTTGTAGCATACCAGACGGACGCCCGCCTGCCCGAGCCGTTCCAGGGTCGTGATATAGTTGTCTATGTACCGGTCCCGTTCGGGAGCGCCGGTCTTGATGGCGTCATGAATATTGACGCTCTCAATGCCCGCGATGCGCAGCCCCACGTCCTCGACTTCTTTTTTAAGCGCCGCAATCGCGTCTTTTTCCCATATTTCGCCGGGAAGTGCGCCGTAAAGGGTAGTAATCACCCCTTGTACCATGGGAATCTGGCGTATCTGTTCGAGCGTTACCGCATCGAAGCCCTTCCCAAACCATCGTATCGTCATGTGCATGGTGTTTGTCCTTTGCGTATAGTTTACTATATAATATAACAAGTTTATCAAAGGCGCAATCAGCTAAATTCGCGTTGCTGGTTTCCACCGCTCCAAAGTTTCGTTGGTATTTCTGAGATTTCCATTAACGTCTGTTCGCCCTAATAAAATATGGAAGGTGATCTAGAAAGTATGATAAAGGAGTACTGACAACAGGGGCACAAAGAAATACTATGGAATGATGCAAATAACCATAGAGATCAAGTGTCCCCGTTGCCATAGCCCTAACATAACCGGAAACGGAAAGAAAAGCAAGGGTAAACAAAATTACCTCCGCAAAGATTGCGGCCGTCAGTTCATAAGCGATCATGGACGCGCCTGTCGGGGAACGTTTTCACGGGTTAAAAACATGATGAAAATCATGCCGGTCAGGGGGGTCGGCAT
>JAITAW010000117.1 GCA_031283905.1 Treponema sp.
CCCTTGCCGGAGAATTGGTGGACAGTCTTGTCTTTGTGATCATAGCGAGTCTGACCGGCGTTTTCGGATGGGAATTGTTTTGGTCTCTCGTATTGACGAATTACTTCTTCAAGTGCGCCATAGAGATTGTTATGACGCCGGCAACCTATATAGCGGTATCTGGATTGAAAAAAGCGGAAGGATTACGCTAGAGCCGCTAAACGCGCGGTCAACGCCGCCCGGCCTCCCACAACTTGTACACGTACCTGTCCATGAGCAGATTTTCAAGCCCCTGACCTGCGGAACGCAACAGCACGTTGTATTCCGCAGTAAGGGAGAGGCAGGCGTCTACAGACCATGTATCGTAGAAGCGGGCGGCTTGTTCGTAGTCCCGACGCGCTTTGGGAGATGCGAGTCCGATTTTTCTAAGTTCCGCGTCATTGACGGGACGCTCCTCCATAAGGAAAAGGTAATCGCGTAGTTTCTGGAAACACCACGTCAAACCGGCAAAAATCGCGGGTGGCGCTTCTTTGGCAAGGAGCAGAGCGCGAATGGACTCAAGGCTTTTGGTGAGATCGGCTTGGGCGATGCGTGAAAACAAGGTGAACGCGGATTCTTCTCTCGTATGGGAAAGCCATTTTTCCACATCTTCAGCGGCAATAGTTTTCTCTTTGCCTAAGGAATCGATAAACCGGCACAGAAGCGAACATTCACGGCGAAGGGATTCGGTATTGTTCTCCACCAGCTCAAGGATAGTGTCAACGCCTTCTCTGGTTATGGAAACTCTCTCTCTCTTAAAGAAATTCGCAAGCCATTCGTGTTTGCGGTTTTCAAACATTTCCCAGAAAATTCGCTTTCCATTCGGGGGGATCACGTTTTCGATGAGCTTGGCAATGCCGTTTTCATTGGACAAAAGGATAAGAGTCGTATTATCAGCGGGATCAACAATATAAGCGGCGAGCGCATCTACCTCTTCTTTCTTTTTGATGTTTTCCGCATTTCTGATAAAAACAAGGCGGGCATCTGAAAACAGGGAGCCGTTCCGCAGTACGGAAACAATGTCCCGCATGGGCGTCTCCCCCGCGTAGAAAGCCGCCTCTTCCAGAGCGCCAACAGCGACTAAAGCGCCGACGCCTTTCAATTTGGCGCGGATTTCGTCAACTGCGTCCTGTTTCTCGCCCAATTCGGGTCCGAGAAAGAGAAAATTCGCTTCCATTACGTTTCATTAGTAAGAACGGATGACCGTTGACAGTCTGCCGAGGATATGAACATCCTGATTTCCCTCCTGATAAAAATACAGAGGCGGGTATTTCGCGTTCTCGCTCATGAGGCAGACGCGGTTCGATTCTTTGAAAAACCGTTTTATGGTGGCGGTCGCGCAACCGGCTTCATCCACCTGTACCGCCGCAATCTCGCCGTTGGTTACGGCATCGCACTGCTCAATCACCGCAATATCGTCCTCAAAAATACCGGCGCCTTCCATAGAATCGCCCCGTATTCGCAGGGCAAAGTAATCGCGCCCTTTCTTCAATATGGAACGGTGCATGGTGATAACGCCGTCATAGTTCTCTTCCGCAAAAATGGGCGTACCGGCGGCGATACTTCCCAGAATCGGCACGTCTGTGAATGCAAGCGGATGGCTGTCATCGGAAATTTCAATGGTTCTTGGATAACTTGAATCATTTTTAAGATACCCTTTCCTTTTCAGCGCGGTTACATGATCATATGCGCCCTTAGGCGTCATGCCAAAATGAACGGCAATATCCCGTATTGCCGGAGAATATGTATGGGTTTTAATATAACCGGTGATGAAGTCTAGCACTTCACGCTGACGGATGGTAAGTTCCTTCATAAGCCCTCCCAGGATTTTTGTAGGTTATTTGTACGCCCGATGCTTTCCCGGCCGCCGGAACCGCCGGGAAAGCCGCTTTCAGACCGCTTGCTCAAAGATTTTTCACAAAAGCCTTTTTCAAAACCAACGCGAGATGCGTTTGGGAAAGGCTCATTATTATATGTATAGTAGATTATCCGCCTTTTGTCAATATTATTTGAGGAAATTTATATAACTCGCGCTACGCATGCGTTCGCTTTAATTCTGAAGTGGAATAATCCTATTCAAAATTCCCCATGATCATTGTTTTGCGCAAATCGCCGGGTAGAACCGGGCGGTTACCCGCCCGGAACCCTCACAGACTCGGACGCGCCCAATTTTCGTACCGTAAGCAGGTTCGTAAGGTTTTCCCACAGGTTTCCCTCATACGCTTCCGCTCCTACTCCGTCTATTCCCCGCGCCCCGTTCTTTCTTACCAATTTATAGGTACAGTACAGCCATTCCACATCTATATGGTGGGCTATACTTATAAGACTTTTCCCCGGGTATTTCCTCCCGGCCCAACCCTTTCAAGCCGGGCCGCCTCCAGCACCCCATCCCATTGCCTTTGTGTAGTTCGTGGACTTTAGGACAGCCTCTTAATGGCGGGCGGGGAAACATGACCCCGTGCGGGCCGTACAGCCGCCATGCGTTGCGCCCTCTTGCCTACATTCTTCATTTTCGATATAGTATGCATTGTGAAAAATGTACTGAGAAAGCCTCTGTTTCTCATTATTTTAATGGCGTATCTCACATTTACCGCTTTCTTCGCGGAATCTTTTATATTCACCCATCTTCACCATGAACATGACCGCAACGGAACTCATGGCAGTTGTTCCGTTTGCAATGAAATAGAACGTGACCAACTCATCCTTGAAAGTTTGGGGCGTATCGGTATTGCGGCCTGTCTTGCGGGTTTTATCGCCCATGCTAAAAAACAAATTAAAAAACACTCTTTGCTGGATCACACGGTGATGACGCCCATCGCCTTAAAAGTCCGGCTTAATACATGATTTCTTGTCCCGCCTATCCGGTCCCAAAATCTACTGTTTTGAGACCGGTTTCAGTACAAACATATTTTCTCTATTTTTATTTTTCTATATTATCAGGAGGTTTTTTATGAAACGAGTATATATACTCGCCGCATTGTTCATTTGTATCTGTTCATTCGGGTTTGCAACCGGAAATAAGGACGCCAAACGCGCGAATGGCAAAATTACGGTAACGGCGACCATTTTTCCGCCGTATGATTTTACCCGCGCCATTGCCGGCGACAAAGTGAATCTCAATATGCTGTTGCCGCCCGGCGCTGAAAGCCACTCATTTGAGCCTACTCCCCGCGACATCATCTCTATTCAAAACAGCGATATTTTTATATATATCGGCGGTGAATCCGATGCATGGGTGGACAGGATTTTGGATTCCGTAGAGCCAAAGCATATCAAAAATATGAAAATCATCAGGCTCATGGATACCGTCGAGGTAGTCGAAGAAGAACTTGTCGAGGGTATGCAAGATGAAGAAGAAGGACACGATCACGCTCACGGGCATGAGGATTTTACCATTGCCGATGTCAAAGATCGCGCCCTGACGGATTGGGCGGGCGACTGGCAATCGGTGTATCCGTATCTGCTTGATGGAACCCTTGCTCCGGTAATGGATCACAAGGCGGAAAACGGCGAAAAAACCGCTCGTGAGTATTACGAGCAATATAAAACCGCGTACGCAACGGATGCGGATAGAGTCAGCATTACCGCCAATTCCATGACGTTCTACAGAAACGGCGCGCCGACAAAAGCAAACTATGCGTATAAGGGGACCGCGGTTATAACCGAAGACGACGGGAGCCTTTGGGTGCGCTATAAGTTTGAGGCTGCCGGTAACCCGCCGAAGGGCGCGCCCAAGTATGTCATGTTTAGCGACCATCTGATTGCTCCCGCCAAAGCGGAATACTTCCATCTGTATACAAGCGATGAAAGCTTTGACGCGCTTATGGCGGATACGAATCCGGCGAACTACCCGACCTATTATCCCGCCACTTTGACAAAAAGCGAAATCGTGGCGGAGATGATAGGCCATGAGGAGGAGGCTGAGTATGACGAGCATATTTGGACGTCTCCCAAAAACGCCGTGCGTATAGTCAGCGCGATAACGGACGCGCTTTGTGAAAAAGATACGGCAAACGCCGCTCTTTACCGGCGGAACGCGGCTGCGTATACGGCAAAACTGAACGACCTTGACGCCGCTTTTCAAAGGGTTGTGAGTAACGCGAAACGGAAGACCATCGTATTTGGCGACCGCTTCCCGTTCCGCTATTTTGCTGACCGCTACGGGCTTTCCTACTTTGCCGCGTTCCCCGGATGCTCCACCGAAACGGAAGCCAGCGCCAAGACGGTCGCTTTCTTGATCGACAAAATAAAGGCGGAAAAAATACCGGTTGTCTTTCACATAGAGCTTTCCAATGAAAGAATGGCCGATGCCATCGCGGAGGAGACCGGCGCGAAAAAGCGGCTGTTCCACGCGGCTCATAACATAAGCAAGCGGGATTTTGACGCGGGCGTAACGTATCTGGATTTGATGACTCGCAACGTGGATACTTTGCGGGAAGCATTACAGTAAACTAAAAAAAAATATAAAACGCTACGGGCTTTGGACGCTTTCACGAAAGCGTCCAAAGCCCGTAGATTTCCATGAGGCGTTTTGTTGTTCTTTATACTCCGACAACGGTTTTAACCTGCGGAACTTTTTCGCGGAGGAAGGTTTCAATGCCACTTTTCAGCGTCATTTGCGCCATAGGGCATCCGCCGCACGCTCCCGTCAGTTTGACCGATACGGTCCCGTCATCCTCTTTAAAGGAAACAAATTCTACATCCCCGCCGTCAGCTTGCAACGAAGGGCGAACGTCATTAAGCGCCGCTTTTACTTGTTCTTCTAACATAGTACTCTCCTGTATATACTATAACAATCTTTATTGTCTTCGGCAAGATATAGTACTACCATGTTACGCAGACTTAACATAAAAGCTGGAAAAGATACTATAAAAGTATGGGCGGGGTAATCAGCCATGACCAAATCATCCGGTTTCTTGCCGGGGAAAAGCCGAACGGGAAATCCTTACGGCTTAAAATAAAGATGTCGGTACGTCAGTATGAGAGCGGGGAAGACTGTCTGGTATTTGATGATACGACAGAAGAGGGGGAAGGAACGGGCGGACAAGCGAAAAGAGCGGGAAGGGGACAGCGATGCGGGAGACGATAGGGCGGCGATACACAAGTGTGTGAAGTTCGCGTATATAGCGGTAAGGAGGATTACCCCACCCCACCTGACTCCCGTTCATGTTTCGGCGCGATCCACGGCTCAAAACCGCCTTCCCGATCGCGGGTGACTTCGATAGCCATCGACCCGTCATCGGTTCTCAGTTTCTTGGCGGTCTTCCGCTTCCGGTGGTTTATCAGTGTTTTTTCACCTTGGTCATGCTTCTCGTAACCAAAGTTCGCTCGACAAACGCCTTTGGAAGCTGTTTCATGATTTCGTCCGAACCGTGGTATTCCTTAACTTCGCCCTGAGGCCGTCCGCATCAGGGCGATGATGGCAAATCACTTCCTGCCGTTTCCCGGGTCTGTTGTATCCACCGGTACAACAATTGCTCGTTGACGCCTAAAGCAACGGCAACATGGCTTACTGGTTTCTCGTGTTTTTCGACCGGCGCGCCGCCGATTCGGCATTGAATTCTTTGCTATACACCCGCTGTTCCAAGGTGAAGAAAGAATCGAAAAAGCCGTATATGATAAAGGAACCGGTAGATTATCCAGAAGTGCCGAAACGGGTACCCAGTGACGACCCTCGCGAAGTGAAGACGATATGGATAGGGCGCATGAAGCTATGCATTCTGCTGGCGTACCCAAACGACAGGGAACGGACGGAGATCTACCGCGCCGACAAAGCCGCCGTCAGTCGGGACACCGGCTTTACGTGGAACATGCCGAACGTCTCCAATGCCTATAACCGGAAGCATAACGGTTG
>JAITAW010000120.1 GCA_031283905.1 Treponema sp.
ACTGGCAATTTCCTACAGGCAACGGGGAACCGTTATTCGCCAGGAAAAGAACGGCTGGCTTGTGGAAATCGGCTCGCTCCGCATGACTTTTACCGAGGAAGAGCTTACGCCGGTGCAACCCGCGCAAAAACAACTCAAGCCCGCGCTTGTTGTCGCCGATTTATCGCAGCGATCAACCGCGGTCATGGAACTCAACTTGTTGGGTATGCGCCTTGAAGAAGCCTTGGAAGCCCTACAGCGGCAGATCGATGATGCCGTTTTATCGGGCTTAAAAGAATTCGCCGTTATACACGGCAAAGGCGGGGGCGTTCTACAAAAAGGCGTACACGATTTTCTTAAAGAAGATCATCGCATCGCTGATTTCCACTTTTCCCGCCCGGAATTGGGCGGGTTCGGCAGAACCGAGGTTGTACTGACAGTATAGCTGAGACAACGCAGCCGGCGCAAGCCTCGTCCGCTTGGATTTTGGGAACCTCTGGAAACTCCGGCGGAGTTTCCAAAAGCGCTTTTTATAAATCTACTTTAGGCAACGATGCGAACCCCGTCCTCTCCAGATCCTCGTCTGTGGGAATGTAGTCGGTCATGGTTTTGGCATTATACGCCATGTACGCGCTCATGTCAAAGTAGCCGGTACCGGTAAGACCGAAAAGGATGACCTTCTTCTCGTTTGTACGCTTGCACTCAAGAGCTTCGTCAATAGCCGCCTTTATTGCGTGGGAAGATTCCGGCGCGGGGAGGATTCCCTCGGCTTTCGCAAATTTTATCGCCGCGTCAAAAACCTCGGTCTGCACTTCGGCGCGAGCCTCAAGATGCCCGTCGCGGTACAGTTTGGATAGAATTGAATTCATGCCATGATACCGCAAGCCGCCCGCGTGATTTGACGAAGGTATAAACCCGTTGCCGAGCGTGTACATTTTGATAAGCGGCGTAGTCTTTGCCGTATCGCCAAAATCGTAGGCGTATTTCCCGCGGGTGAACGACGGACAGGAGGCAGGCTCCACCGCGATGAAACGAATGTTGTTCTTTCCAGCCAACCGCTCCCCCATGAACGGCGCGATAAGTCCGCCGAGGTTTGAACCGCCGCCCGCACACCCAATGACGATATCGGGTTTGATGCCGTACTTGTCAAAAGCCGCCTTCGCCTCCTGCCCGATAATTGACTGGTGCAAAAGCACATGGTTCAAAACGCTGCCAAGCACGTACCGGCATTTGTCGGTTTTGACCGCCGCTTCCACAGCTTCGGAGATCGCGCAACCTAAAGAACCGGCGGTATTTGGATCAACAGCGAGAATATTTCTGCCTGCTTCCGTGGTGTTTGAAGGAGACGGAATAAGACGAGCGCCGTAGGTTTCAATGAGCGCTTTGCGGTACGGCTTTTGTTCGGAACTTATCTTCACCATGTAAACCGTAAGCCCCAGTCCGTAAAAAGCGCACGCCATTGCCATTGCGGAACCCCATTGCCCGGCGCCGGTTTCTGTGGTCAGCGAAACAAGCCCTTCCTCTTTTGCATAATACGCCTGAGCCGCCGCAGAATTGAGCTTATGCGATCCGGACGTATTTGTCCCTTCAAACTTATAGTATATTTCGGCAGGCGTTTCCAACGCTTTTTCCAGAAAATAAGCGCGGACAAGCGGCGCGGGTCTATAGGCGCGATAAAACGCCTGCAATCCTTCCGGTATATTAATAAATGGCGTTGTCTCGTCCAACTCCTGTTTGATGGCTTCTTTACAGAATACCGGCGCTAAATCGTCTTCGGTTACGGGTTTTAATGTTCCCGGATGCAGAAGCGGATCAGGCTTATCTTTCATAAAAGCCCGTAAATTGAACCATGATGACGGTATTTCATCCTCGGCTAAATAAAGTCTGGTTGGAATTTTCTTTGACATTGTTATCTCCTTGTTGATTTTTTGTCATGCTGTGCATGTGCCACGTACATACATGCATAACGCTTCTTTATATAGAAACACATTATTGATTTTTTGTCAAGTGATTTTGAGAGAAAATTTGTAAAAAAATTTTGATCGGCTCTTGACTATTTTATTTGAAAACGCTATAGTAAGATATTATTAATCCCCTGTAGCTCAGTTGGCAGAGCAAGTGGCTGTTAACCACTGGGTCGGCGGTTCAAGCCCGTCCGGGGGAGAAGGATAGCCCGTCCGTCAGGACGGGTTTTTCTTTTATGGGATAAGGAATTAGCGCATTTTGGCAAGAATAACGCACGGGCGGTTATGTATCACGGGAAAGTCCGAAGATGCCCATATCAACGGGACTGTCAACAACGTGTGGTAAAACCGGATCGCCCAGCCGGGGGGCTTCAGGGGAAGTTGCTACGGTTAAGATTGGTAAGCGCCACCTTTACCGTTCTGGTATTAACGAGACGGCAATGAAAAGTTAAACGAGAAAATGTCCTTTCATCATGGA
Source organism: Treponema sp. (assembly GCA_031283905.1). Taxonomy (GTDB): domain Bacteria; phylum Spirochaetota; class Spirochaetia; order Treponematales; family Breznakiellaceae; genus JAIRKH01. Next base: position 2,422 of record JAITAW010000120.1, read on the forward strand.
AATCACGGATCAACGGCTGATAAGGCAGAAAACTATAGTCCGATAGCGCCGCGCTGTCGGGTCCATACCGGAAACGGGACGGATCGCAAGAGGACGCGGAATATCTTGATCTGTTCGATGCCCAGAATGTCAACGCGTTTGCGTATAAAGGCTGGGATGCGCGTTCCTTTTCCGTTACCCTGTTTGCGGAACCGTGCGGAGAATCATTTTCTGTTTGACGATTATTATGGAATAAAACGCCATCGTACCAATAACGAGGTACGAGACGGCGGCGCGAGGCTTGCGCTTACGTAGAATTTCGCGGATATGGCGCAGCTTTCCTATTCGGGCGATCTGTATTACGGCGATAAAAACACGCCGGGTACCATGACATCCGTTGCTTACGGGAAACAGAACGATGTTTCCACGCGCTACACGCCGTTCTTTGATAAACCGGTCGCGTTTCGGGACGATCTTGCCGTTGAGGCGAGTGTGCGCTACGCCGTACAGCGGCTGGGCTATGAAAAGTCCAACGCCGCGTCCCTTCATATTAAAGCCGTATTTTCTGCTTAACCTCGCAATCAACCAGCATATTACCGCGCGGCTCGCGGCGTTTCTTGTTCTGCGCAATATCTTAAACGTATCGTACGTTTCCGTTCAAGGTTATCCCATGCCCGGGTTTACCCTGGCGGTTGGGATGAAGGATTAAGGCGGAGTTTGAGCGGTGAGGAGCGATCCGGCGCGCGTCAGGTTCCGGCGGTTGCCGCTTCCTTCACAGCCGCTTTTTTATCTCTTCCAAGTTGCATCCCGCCTCTATCATCTCCAATAGCTCTGCGTTCCGTTCTTCTCGACCCTCTTCCTGTCCTTCTTTCCACCCTTCTTGCCAGCCCTTTTTCCAACCTTTTTCCCAAGCCTCTTTCCAGCTTTCTTCAAGCCAGACCGCTCTGGCGTTGTCATAATTCCACTCGGTCAACAACATATTGATTACCCCCAATGTCCTCTTCCAAAAGTTCTTCTCTACAAACCGGCGATGCGCGTTGTTTTACACCGGCTCTTCGCGTCTCACGCCCGCGCCCTGTTTTTTCAAACCTTTGCCATACCTCTTTCCGGGACTTCTTCCCGCCCTCTTCACTTCACGCACTCCCCAATTTTCGCTATAAACCCGCTGTAGCCGCGTAACAGCGTGCGCCACCCTATGCGTACAGGGTTTGTGCGGAAACGCCACATCTGACCGTGAAGCTTCCCAAAAGCGCGCCCTCCGGAACGGCATCCTTTGGGACCGCGGGTTTTGGAAAAGCCTTTAATAGTTCTTTGCCGCGTACTCGACCCAGCCGCCCGCCTCAACAAGGGCTTTCTCAAAGCCTTGCAGGGTGAAGGAAATGGTTTTCCGTTTTGCCTCGGCGGTAAAGGTGAGAGCCGCCTTTTCAGTATCGACAGTCAGCGTTGTTTTTTCTCTGGAGAATTCGCGGAACAATTCGTCCAGTGCCGCTACGGGCAGTTCCGCCGCTATCATGCCGCAGTTGTCCATGTTCTGCCTGAATATGCGGGCGAAACTCTCGGCAATCACAATATTGACGCCATTGACCTCAACCGCCCACGGCGCATGTTCGCGGGAGCTTCCGCACCCAAAATTGGCGCGCGCGACAACAGCCCCAATGTCTTTGATTGAAGAGGGGTCAAAGCCGTCAAGCGCCAAGTCTTCCAGCAAGTAGGGTTTGAGGGCTTCCTTTGAGTTCTCGGTTAAATACCGCGCCGGGATGATTTCATCAGTGTTGATATTGCTTCTGTCCAAAAAGAGAACGTTCCCGTTGAATGTTTTCATATATCCTCCAGTTTACGGCAAGCCGTGCGCCGTTCAGCCGCCGATTGCGCCCGTAATCGCCGCGGCAACGGCGGACGCGGGACTCATCAGGTGAACCATGCCCCCCTTGCCCATACGCCCGAAAAAATTGCGATTCGTGGTGGAGGCGCACACTTCCCCACGCGCAAGTACGCCATTGGACATACCGAGACACGCGCCGCACGTGGGGTTTGTTACGCAGAAGCCCGCAGACATAAACGTCTCAATAAGCCCTTCTTTAAGCGCCTGTTCATAGACTGCGGGAGTCGCGGGCGACACGATGGCTCGCACCGAATCGGCTATTTTCTTGCCTTTGAGTAGGCTCGCGGCTTCCCGCAGGTCTTCGATACGCCCGTTGGTGCAGGAACCGATGTACACTTGATCGATCTTGACGCCGGCAAACTCCCGAATGGGTTTCACCTCATCAGGTTTATAGCCGAACGTGGCGCACGGCTCAAGCGCGGAACAATCAAGGTCAACAACGCCAGCGTACACGGCGTCCTCATCGCTACGCCATTGCGCAAAACCGGCAACGGCTTCTTCTTTCGTGGAATAGCCGTGATCCCCATCCGGACCGATGAATTTCCATAAATAATCCACCGTTGTCGCGTCCGGCAGGCATACGCCGCACGTCGCGCCCGCTTCAACCGCCATATTGCAGATGGTCATACGCCCTTCCATACTTAATTCGTCAACTACGCGTCCGCGAAATTCGATGACCTTATCCGTCGCTCCCGCAACGCCGAGCTTTGCAATGACGCTCAATATCACGTCTTTGGCGAAAACGCCGCTTTTCAACGTTCCTTCTAGATTTACGCGCAGGGTTTCAGGCTGTTTGAACACCGCCACCCCTTTGAGAATGCCCACCTCAAGGTCCGTGGTGCCTACGCCGGCGGCAAACGCGCCGAACGCGCCATGCGTACAGGTGTGGCTGTCGCCCATGATGATGGTATGCCCCGGACGCGCAAAGCCTTTTTCCGGGAAGAGCGCATGGCACACGCCGTTTCTCCCAATATCAAAAAAGTCTTGTATACAATGACGCCTCGCCCAATCCCGCAGTATTTTACCCTGCTCGGCTGTTTTCGCGTCCTTGGCCGGCGTTACATGATCGATCACCGCCTTTATCTTTGAGGGATCAAAAACCATGTCCATATTGCGTGAAACAAGATCATTGATGGCTATCGGCGTTGTGATCTCGTGGCAAAAGACCCTGTCTAGTTTCAATACCCATTCGCCGAAAGGTCTATCAACAACGTGGGCATCGAATATCTTCTCAACAAGCGTTTTTTTCATATTTTTCATATGCTTCCTGTTATGCTCCCCGGCGGCATCGCCGCCTGTAACGCGCTTTCATCATACCATATTTTGTACTCTTACGCAATAACACCGCAGTGTCTTGCAAACGCCGCGGCCATGCGATCTCTTGACATTACCGTCAAAATCGATTAGCGTTGTCCTAGTAGGACGGATATATATGGAAAACAAAGCAGCACTAATTGCGGGCAACGAAGCCGCGGCGTGTGAAACCGGCGCTTGTGAAACGAGTGTTTCGAGTAATTTTATCAGTGATTTCATCAAGGAAGACCTTGCAAGCGGGCGGTTTAAGGAAGTACGCACCCGCTTCCCGCCGGAACCGAACGGTTGGCTTCATATCGGGCATTGCAAGGCGTT
>JAITAW010000133.1 GCA_031283905.1 Treponema sp.
ACCCTTTTGTTGACCGAAATTATTGATTCGGCGGAGCGTTTATGTGATGCCGAGGCTTCCAGTCTGCTTCTCGTTGATAAAAAAACAGGTTTTCTTTATTTTGAGGTTGCCTTGGGACCCAAGGGACCCGATGCAAAGCGTTTCCTTGTAAAACCGGGCGAAGGAATCGCAGGCTGGGTTTTTGAGCATAATGAAGCGGTTATGCTGAACAATGTCGAGAATGACAAGCGCCATTTGTTTGCTATTTCAAAAGATATAGAGTATCCGTGTAAAACCATGATGGCGGTTCCTATGCGCGTCAAAGAAATGTGCATAGGAGTTATCGAGATCATCAATAAGAAAGACGGGCAGGTATTTACCACGGATGATCTTGAATGGCTTGAAATATTGGCCAATCAGGCCGCGTTAGCCGTTACAAACGCCCAGAGTATGGAATATGCTCAGGGTGAAATTCGGCGGTTGCAAGTTGCGCTTACAGATACACAGGACGGTGGGAAAGGGTATCATACCATGATCTCAAAAAGTCTTGTCATGTACGAAAAGCTCAATATGGTTGAGCGTATTGCACAGACCGATTCTTCGGTGCTGATTTTGGGGGAAAGCGGCGTCGGCAAGGACTTGTTTGCCGAACAGATACACCTGCGCAGCCCTCGCTGCAACGCCCCGTTTATCCGGGTAAACTGCGCCGCGTTGCCTGAAAATCTGCTTGAGAGCGAACTTTTCGGGCATGTAAAGGGCGCTTTTACAGGCGCGGTGTCCAACAGGAAGGGGCGTTTTGAACTGGCTGACGGCGGTACCATCTTCCTTGACGAGATTGGGGAGTTGCCGTTGCCGTTGCAGGTGAAACTGCTTCGTGTACTACAGCAAAAAACGTTTGAGCGCGTGGGAGAAGCCGACCCGGTTAGGGTGAATGTGCGTATCCTGGCGGCTACTAACCGCGATATAGAGGCGATGGTTGAAAAAGGCGAGTTCCGCAAGGATCTATACTACCGGCTTAATGTGATTCTCCTGTATGTGCCTCCGTTGAGGCAGCGTCCCGAAGATATACCGGAGTTGGCTCAATTCTTTTTGAAGAAATATTCGCTGGAGATGAAGAAACAGTTCGATGGTTTTTCCGAAGACGCTTTGCAGGCTATGCTGACCTATTCGTGGCCCGGAAATATACGCGAGTTGGAAAATTGCATTGAACGCGCGTGTGTGCTAGGGCGGGATAAACGCATAGGGGAGGGCGATCTCTTTCTTAAAGAGACGAATCTTGTTGAGAAAGAGGATATCCGTGATTTGAAAACCGCGATAGATTCGTTCAAAGCCCGGTTTATAAAGAGAGCGCTTGAAGAAAACAAGTGGAATCAGACGGCTACGGCGAAAATTTTGGATATACAGAGGACCTATTTGTCAAAATTGATAAAAGATTTAGAAATTGAACCGGTTCTGGCGGAACGCGGCGCGGGAGCCGGCAGACGCCGATCCGGCGAATCTGTGAATGTCAGGAGGATATATGGCCGATAAGGAAAAAAAAGAGAATGTTGAAAAAATTGAAAAAAAAGACGCCGGAGACGCAGTTCAAAAATTAAGCGATTTTATGCAGAGAAACCGAGTCGCTTTCCGCGCTTTTTTGATCCTTGTGGTTGTTGCGCTGGCGGTTTTCATTGCGGCAACAAGCGTGTTGAGTTCGCTTAATGCAAAAGCGATGAATCAGATGGAGGCGCTTAATCAGCGGTATGAGACGTTGCGCTTTGATATTGCCGACGCATCCAAAGACGCCGACATACAAACCCTCTTAAACGATCTGGCGGCGTTTGCGTCCGCCCATAAGGGGTATATTTCAGCGCGAGCGCACTCAACTATGGCGTTAATTTATTCAGATAAAAAGCATTGGGCGGAAGCTGAGAAGTCGTGGTCTGCCGCTGTGGTTGCGGCTAAAGGCACATATCTTGAGCCGGTGGCGATGTACAACCAAGCGATTGCTCTTGAGGAGCAGAACAACACGCAGTCCGCCATCGATTTGTTCACGAAAGCCGCCGTATTCACCGATTTTCCGGGAGCATCCCGCGCCCAGTTCAATATCGGGCGCTTGCTTGAAGGTGTGAACAGGGACGAAGCTATTGAAGCGTACCGCAACCTGCTGAGTAAATGGCCCAATGACAAGGTCTGGACGTCTCTCGCACAGTCAAGGATTATTGCGTTAGGCTTGAAATGAATTCTCCTGCCTTTCGGGGGGGGGGGGGGGTAATGGCGCGCCGGCGCATTTCAATATGGTCCGGCGACTGGGCGTTTAGTAGACGGCGACTCATGTGTGTTGCAACTCTTTTCTTTTTTTTTGCCTGCGGCATTGAAGACTATATATATCTGCCGCCAGTTCCGGAAAGTTCTGTTACACAATCGCCCGCTATGTCGGGAGCGACCATACGGCTTCCGCAAATTGACGTCCTTCAATTCAAAAATTTTGCCATTTTTTACCGTATTTATATAAGCGCCACATCGTTTCCAAGTTTGCCGTCTAATGCATACGCTACTCTAAACGCCGCCTTATCTGCTGATTTTAACGCCTTCTTGCCCTACACCAATGTTGCAACTAATACCGGTGTCAATGCCGGCGCGGTTGGTACGCTCTTTAAAAATAGAAATTACTGGAAACTTGAAATACAAGGCGCCGGCATTGACGGCGTTCTAGGAAGTGGCGGGCAAACTGTTACGGTTAATTTCCTTAACAGTATTGGACGCGCCCCGACGCTGAACGCGGGAAACGAATATACCTTGTTCCGTTCCAATGGAGAAGGAGCTTTTCAACCCGTACCGGATAGGCGCTTTTTGAATACCGATGATTTGAATGCAACCGAAAATGCAACGGTACTGGAAAATGCCGATGTAACGCCAACTCCCGGTTCTCCTTCTCCCCGTTATGCATATGTAGCGATGTACATAGTCGCCCTGGGTATGGACAATAATTTCTCGCCCATTTACAGTTCCCCAACTTTTCTCGGCGTTTTTAGATTGCCTGAGATTGGCTGAATAATTTTCCAAAAGCTTGTTCCAAAACTCAAATCAATGCTCATGCAAAACCCGTTAGTACTATGTGAAGAAAATCAAATTTGCTTTTTTAATTGGGTTTTGCGTTTTCGGACATGGCGTTCAGGCTGAGGCTGTGGACGCGGCAACGCCCGCTCCTGTGCGATTCAATGTGCTATACGCAGGCTCTGTGAGTTTTGACGCATACCAGAAGACCGGAACGCTGGAAAACCGTATTGACGGGCGTTTTTTTCTTCCTTTACGGACATTTTATTTGCGGGCGGAATTGCTTGAGAGAAACCCCTTTCCGCTTGATGGTTTCACCGCCGAAAACCTAAACTGGGGTACCGGGTTATACCATAAAGGTACCGGTTCCCGTTTTCTTTACGGGACGCTTGATGAATGGGGTTTGTCCGCGCGTATACGGAACCCGTGGATCCGGTCGGCGCCGTTTGTTGAGCGTCATCAGCCATCGGGAAGCGATCTAAAACAGGAATTTTCCGCGACAAAAGAGGCAAAAGCCATTCTTTTTCTTGCGAGTCCTGAGCTTGGCTTTTTTAACGCTGCCGGAGAGGCCACAACCGGCATCTCCGGATTCGCATCGGCGACCCTTGACGGCGTCTTGAATCCCGCGTTCTCCGGCGGCGCTGAAGTCCATTTCACACGAAAAACCTCTCTGCGCGTGGAAGGGTTTTGGACAGGCAAAGAATTGCCGCCCCGCGCCGCCTCCGGGTGGTTTTCGGAAAAATTCGTCTTGCCTGTACGCGCTTTTCACCTATTTGCACTGGCGTTTCTCTGGATGAGCCCTTGGGCGAGCGTTTCCTCCGACTGGGCTTTTTCCGAAACGGCCGCCTTCGGACGCGGCGTATACGGAAATATCGGCGTCCGCATCGGGAAAAAACCATGTCTTTTTTCCTTCGCCGCAGACGGCGCCGGAGAACGTTTTGCCGGAAGCGATGGCTCCGTTCCCGGTCAAAACGTACGAATTGCTGGAAAAATCGAGTATTACGGGAAAAGGAGCAGCCTTTTCAGGGTGAGTACAAGCCTCCGGTCATCGGGCATGGGCGATTTATTTGAGGCCGATTGCGATGCAAACACTGTTTTTGCCGAAAGCAGGTTTGAGCGGTCTTCGACAGGCGTTTATTACCGTTTTCCGGCGCAAACAAAGCTGCCGGTACGGATATCCCGAATTTCTCTTTCAGCGGATCGCAACATCGAGGAAGGGAATATGCCGAAAGACGCCTACAAAGGCGAGATCGGCGTACAGTGGTGGAAACTGCATTCTTCGTTTTCCTGTGATCTCACCGGAACGTCCGGCGGCAATTCCTCGCCGTATCCGGTACCGGAACAGTGGCGGCTTGATTCCGCGAGAATAGCCGGTAGCGCGGCGTACAGTATAGGACTGTTCAGGTTTGGCGTCAGTATGGGGTATACGGCAGGCGCAAAGACGGAAAAAGTGGATGGTTCGTTTTCTGTCGCCGTACAGGGAAAACGGCGCCGGCTTGCCATGAAAATTGCAACCGGTGAATTTCCCGCCAAATGGGAATTTTCGCTGTCCGGCAGATTTGAATTGTAAACATGATTCCCTTATGCTTCCGCCGCAAACCCTATTTGGCGTTCGCCTTGCTTTGTCAGCGCTTCCTCTTTGCAGAACTTGAACAGGCTTTCAAAAGAGGTTTCCTCGCCGGTAAGCACATAATCGGCGATTGATTTGCGAGTGATGTTTTCGATCTGTCCGCCGGAGAATTCAAAACGAGATGCAAGCGTTGCGGCATCGTTGTCGTAGAGCGTTGGCAACATACTCTGCCAAATAGACTGGCGCACGACCGGTTCTGGTTTTTCAAACTCGATCTTGTACAGAAAACGGCGTTCAAAAGCCTTATCCATGTTTTGAACAAGGTTGGTAGTGGCGATAAGGATACCGGACAATTTTTCCATTTCTTCCAGAATAATGTTTTGAAGGCTGTTCATCATCTGATCCACGGACCGGCTTTCGTTTCCCAATTCAAAACGTTTGGAGATGATGCCGTCAGCCTCGTTAAAAAGGAGGATGGGTATTTGTTTGCTTTCTTTACTCCGCGCCTGAACAACTTCACGGTAGTCTTCAAAGATCATTTTTAAATTTTTTTCGCTTTCTCCCACCCATTTGCTCTGGATATCCGTGATGTTGACGGCCATAAGATCGCGTCCGGTTTCACGGGCTAATTGATACGCAGTCTCAGTTTTTCCGGTACCAGGCGCTCCTGAAAGAAGGCATGCAAAACCGCTACGCAACCCTTTTTCAACAAGGCGTTCCTGCACGGCTTTAAAGTTGTCCGCGCCCAAGACGGAAAAAAGTTCATGAATCCGCTTCTCTTCCCTTTTGTTATAGAACATTTTTTTTGCCGTGATGTTTCCACAGGGAATGAGAATATTTTTCTTTGCCTCTGGCTTTTTTAATGGCTTGAGACACAACTCTCCGAGTAAATCCATCTTTGCCGCCGGTGTGAGGGAGAAAAGCTCACTATCGCCGAAAAAGTCATCGTCATAATCGCAGGTTTCTCTCATTTCAACAAAGCCGCGCGTTATAAGTTCGAATTCTCCTCCTCTGAATAAACGGACGAATTTTTTAAATACGGTGTCATTAAAAATGCCGCCTATGTCGCTTACGCCTATGGTGTCATCATTGCAGGAAACGAGGCGTTGACAGAATCTGAGCAAGAGGATCATATCATCAATTTCGAGATTCGCTTCTCGTATTTTTTTACAAAATGTGAGATGCATGTTGTTATTTATCAAACTTTGCATTTCCGTAACAAACGCACCGTAACCCAATTCGTTGTTGCCGTGTTGATCGAAGAACTTGTCCGTTATTTCGAAGAATTTATCAATACTCACATGTTCATATGTTTCGATCTTGTACGGCTTGTCCAGACGTAGAGACTCTATCACTTCGGACGGTATGCGGTAGGTAGAGGTCTCGCCTCCGCCCGGACGCCTGCACAGAAGGAGCTTTTTACTTTCAAGCTCCTCCAATTCTGTCAGATAGGGAAGCATTTCGAGGCTGCATAGATTGAACGCGGAGGCGATTTCACGCAAATAGATCGATTGCTCTTCATAGCGCAGAAGAAACTGCGCGTAAAGAACCGCCTGTACCGGCGTGAGATGAAATCGCTCCATAACGGCTTTGAGATGGGACTTTGATCGTTCAAAAAAAATATCGGTAAAAACGCTTTCACACCCGGAAGCCATATCCGCAAGTTTTCTGATATGGAGCAAAATGTTTGTTTTTTTTGCGCAGGTGAATTTTTTAATGGAATTCGGCGCTTCGTTGAACTTGTTCAAGTTAAAATCAAAATTCTTTAGCCTGCGGAGGTTTTGTATGCCGTCCGGCAGACGGGTAAGCCGGTTGCCGCTGACATCGAGGGTTTCCAGCAAAAAAAGCCGGTCTATATTTTCAGGCAATTCCATGAGATCGTTGTCGTTTGCTTTGAGTTTTCTGAGGTTTTGTAAGTTAACGATGGTTTCCGGCAGCTTCGAAAGCCGGTTGCAACTCAGATCAATCGTTTCAAGCGCGGTAAACGCGCTTATAGCCGCCGGCAACTCTTCAAGTTTGTTGCCGCTGAGATTAAGTCCATGAATGATATCCGGATCGTCTATGAGTTCCACTGGAAAACGTTCCAATCCGATCCCGGAAAGGTCAAGCTCCACCTCCCATGATTCGGAAAAATATTTAATCCGTTTCCGCGCCTCTTTTAGCCCGGAATTCTCCATCGCAAATTCTGTCATCGTGGGTTGTACTATAACATTTTTGCTGTTTTTCGTCAAATAGTACGGTCCGTATAAACGCGGCGGCGGTCGTACGGCGCCGCTGCGGGCTGTGAATGCGCCGTATTGACACTCTATTTCTTTTACTTCACTATATATAGAAATGTTTCACACGGACTTTTGGGATGGGGTTGACCATCCCATACTTTTTTTTGACTCCGGAATCGGCGGGCTTCCTTATTTCAAGCGTTTCCGGGAGCGTAATGCTGCCGCCTGCGCTGACGGCGACATCGGTGGCAGTGTCGGTGGTTGCGCCGGTTATGCGAGCGGCAGTTCCGCCATGTACATTGCCGATCGTGAGCATTTCCCTTACGGACATAAAACCAGAAAGGAAATTGCCGACATACTCATCCGCCTTGCCGCCGAACTGCTGAAGCATGTTGAGCCGCAGGCTGCGGTTTTGGCCTGCAACACCGCGTCGGTTTCGGCTTTGGACGCATTGCGTGAAATGTTTCCATCGATTCCCTGGGTGGGTACCGTACCTGCGATAAAGCCCGCCGCGCTCGCAAGCAAGACCCGCTGTGTGGGCGTGATTGGAACGGATCGTACTATTGAAGATCCCTACATCATGGAACTGGCGAGAAAATATAGTCCTGACGCGAAAATCGTGGGTCTTGCCGCGTCTGATATTGTACGTTTTGTGGAAGAAGGCGGCGAGCGAGCGCCGGAAGCGGAGAAGGAACGGATGGTGTTTCCCTACATAGAACAGTTGCGCGCGGCGGGCGCCGATACGCTGGCGCTTGGGTGTACGCATTTTTTGCTTTTGCTCGACACGTTCCGCCGCCTTGCCATGCCGGATATTGTTGTTTTCGATTCGGTGGAAGGGGTTGTCCACCGAATCGAAGAAGTTTTGGAATCCACGCCGGATCGTGGACACAGGGCGGCTGGAGCCGTTTTATTGCTTACCGGTTCCGCTCCCATTGAACCGCTTTGGCGTGAAAGGGCTCGCGCCTTTGGGCTGGACATCCGCCGGTTGGATTCCCGGCGTGTTCCGGAGAAGGCGTTTGAATGACCGGACTTGTGTTGCGAGGATCCAAAAATGTCTTCACCGTACAAGAGGACGGAGAAGATGGCGCCATAGAATGCCGCATCAAGGGAAAAATACTCAAAGGCGTGGAAACGTATTACAACCCGCTCGCGCCCGGCGACAGGGTTGTTTTTGCGCGGGATGCCGTTCATAAGGAACAGGGGTTTATCATAAGTCTTGAAAAACGGCGAAATGCGTTTACCCGTACAAACCAAAAAGGGCGCGGTCAGAACCGCTCGGCCTCATCGCAGATATTGGCCGCAAATGTAGACCTTGCCTTGTGTCTCACAACGCCGTCTTCCCCTCCCTTTCGCCCCCGGTTCATAGACCGGCTGCTCGTGCAGGCTGAATACGCCGGCATTACACCGGCCATCGTATGCAATAAGTGCGATTTGCCTTATAACGAAGATGTTATGGAGCGGCTCCGTGATTTTGTCCGCATCGGGTACCGGGTGTTGCATGTTTCGTCCTTAACCGGTGCCGGTATGGACGCCCTCCGCGATCTGATACGGGGGAAATACTCCGTACTTGCCGGGCAGTCTGGAGTGGGAAAATCAAGCCTTATTAACACGCTTGTTCCGGGCGCGAACATCAGAACGGGACGTATCAACGAAAAATACGACAGAGGAAACCATACAACCGCTATGGCGAGTCTTTTGGAAGTCCCCGCTTTGGCGGATATGAAAGGTAATGTACAAAAAACATTCATCATTGATACGCCCGGGGTGAGGCGTTTTGTGCCGGACGGCGTTGCCGCCGGAGATATTGTGTTGTATATGAAGGAGTTTGCGCCGTTTGCGGGAACATGCGCCTTTGGACTCTCCTGCGCCCATCGGCGCGAACCCGGCTGCGGGATCATCGAAGCGGTTAGGCAAGGCGTTATTCACAAAGATCGGTACACGAGTTTCCTCCATATGAGGGATGAAGTTTAAAGTCGCCGCATTGCTTTTTTTAGAATCATATGCTAGAATATCTCACTGTTTGCAAAATGAATCTCCTCGCGATAAGGACGAGGTATCTTGCAAACGTTGTTTTGTTGTGGAGATTCTGTAAAGAAATTTTTTAACTGTAGGGTCTATCGCCGCTTTTGCCGGTGCCGCCGATGTGAACTGTCCCAGAGAGCCGCGCATAGACCCATAAAGAAGGGTTTCAACGTGATAAGAAAGTCAATCGTTCCGCGCATGGCGGGACTTTCCGCCGGATATATCATCATTTTTTTTGCTTTAGTTTTGATACAGTTTACAAAGTATGGCAATTTTACCAAACGAATTGACAGACTCACGGTAAGCGCTCAATACAAAGAAGAGACGGCGAGAACTTCTCTGATGGCGCCGTTGGGTTTTGACTGGCAGCCCATTACAGGAAGGGCGGTGGTTTCTTTTAATGGCATGGAATACCGGTTAACCGAAGAAAACAAATTCTCGCTTGTGTACGCGGACGGCAGGCGTGAAATCAGGTTGCCTGAATACGCGGCGTTTTCAGGCGATCGCGTGGTTTTCCGTTTCATTGAAGGGACGAGCTTGACCTTTGCCGTACAAGAAGACGCCGGGATGCAGGAGCTTGCCATCAGCGCAGACTTCGCGGGAGGCGTCGAATGTCTCGAACTCCCCTACAGGTTGCTTGCGACATCCCTCATTCAGCAGACGGCGGGCGGGCGTTTTTTTATTACTTACAATGGGGAGAGATACGGTTTCAGAGGGACATTGGGGGATCCGGACAAGCAGATAATAGTATTAACGAACAATGATCCGTTTATAGCGTATCAAATTATTGACACGCCGGCTGACAAAGAAGAAGCGTTGCCTGAAAACAGTGAAGATCAATCGTTCAATGTCGCGGATTTTGTTATTGCGCAGGCGTCAAACGAGGCGGAGTATAACAGTGCAATCGAGCGGTGGCGTACCGGCGTGTATAATGCGCAACAGCCGTCCGCGTCATCCGATGAAGCGCAGATTATGGCGTATATCAGCGAATCCATCCACCGGAATATGTACAGTCAGGCGCTTAGGACGGTGCCCGCCGGTTTTGTAAACAGCGCCATAAACGCATCGCAAAATTCGAGGCAAAAAACGTACGCTTCATCGCCCTATTTCGGGCGTTTGGATCAGGCGCTCCGCTCTCTTACCGCGTTTGAACGGGACATCAATACCCGTTTGGAGCAGAAAATCGAGCGTCAATCACTTGACTTTTTCAAAGAATACCACGCCATTGAACACCTTTCCCTGCGAGGCGCCAATGCCGTTGTTGCCGCAGCCGCCGCATGGGCGCGTTCCATTGATCCTTCCACCCTCACTCCTGATTGTATACCAGGCGTTCTGGAAAATTACATGGATTGGGAAGCGTACCGCCCTGCCGCGGAAAATCCTTTCGTCCGGTTCAATGACAGGGTGTATTCGCTTATTTCCGCAGGCATACGAAAGAATAGCCGGGGCGATAAGGTGTTTGTATTCAACAACGGTTCTGCGGACATGCTTTTCAACCTGCGTTTAGGCAAAGCCCTGTTGCTTTACGCGCAAAACGCCGGCAATGACGGATGGGCCGCCGCCGCCCGTTCCGTCATACTGTCTGTTCTTTCAATGACCAATGACGAGGGGTTTGCGCCAAAAGAGCTTTTGGTGTCCGATATTATGGCGGAGCGCCCCACATCCGTAGAAGCATCCGTAACCATCCATTCCGCCTATCTGTACCGCGAATTGGGTGTAGGAGAGAATTACGCCCGCGCCGTCAGTATTGCCGGCGGGACGAATATCCCGTTGATTTGGGCATGGACTGCGGCCACGCGGGTTTCCGCAAGCCTTACCGGTAGTACCCTTGGCGCTTCCGGTTCAAGTTTGGATATTGCGGTTGATTTCCCCACCGGCGAGATCCATTATATGCTTATCCGTAACATACCGCCTTCAATAGACCGTCTACAGCTTTACAACCAAATTTACCGAACCGCTCTCGATTTTGAACGATACGATTCATCGGGGTGGGTGTATTCGGCTTCAGAACAGACGCTGCTGGTCAAAATGAAGCATAGGTCACAAACAGAACATATCAGGATTTTTTGGTAGAGCGGCCTGCCGTCCATCTCAAAAAAAAAATGAACCTCCCCGCCCTAAAGGTCTAAAAGTTGACCCACAATTTTCCCTTACCGGTGGTATACTGCCTGAAAAGTCAAGAACTGTGGGAGGGGAATATGGCGCGGGGGAAAAGTTTCGACATGAAAAAAGAATTTGCGGGATTGGATTTTCATTCACTCCGTCTTAAAGAGCGGTTTATCAGGAGCATGGAGACCTTGATTTATCCTGATGTACTCAATAATCGCGGTAATGATACTAAACATGACCTACATAGGGCGGCTTAAGCCAGAACTACCCTGTTCCCTTCTGTTTGGTGAAGATGAATGGAAGCTGTTGTATTTGTGGCGAACAAAACCCGGCAAGAACCGAAGGAGCCGTATACGATAAAAGAGGCGATAGATTACCCGGGATGGCTGGGAGGGCCGAAACGTGCTCCCAGTGACGGCCCCCCGGAGTGAAGACGATATGGATCGGGCTGATGAAAGTGTATATTCTGATGGCGTACCGGGACTATCTCTCACGTGATTCTGTGGGTCATGTTTAGCGTGGAGGGCGCCGGTTCCAATACTCTTTCGCCTGCGGTGAAAAAGGCGGAGCTTGCGCCGCAAACTCCGCCGACTCCGGGCCGCTTACCTTGTAGAAAGCCCCCGCGCTCGGATGCACGCGCGGGGACTTCCGCCGGCGGCCGCGCTTTTTTTATTCGGTACTCCGTTGCAGCAACAGCGTCTTTGAACCTCCGATCCGTTCAGTCGAGACGTCAAAACTTACCGAGCCGTTCTCTATGCTAAACCGCACCTCGTC
>JAITAW010000184.1 GCA_031283905.1 Treponema sp.
GGAATAATGCGGCCTTTATAGACCGTATGAAGATAAGAAACAAATTGCGCCGCTTCCTGTTCCGTGTGGAAAAAGCGGCTATGCTTGAGTACCGAGCCGAAAGGCAAGCCGGACAGAACTAAAAACGCCTTGGCGTTTTGCTTTTTGATGTGTGTAGACACTAGCGCTGGTTTATGCTGACTAAAAGCAAACTGCGCCGTAACCTGAAAACAGACCATAGGAAACCCCTTGTAATACCCCCGGTACAAGACCGGGGGAAACTGCGGCTAGACGGCGGAGGCCGCCTTTTCTGCGGCGGACGGCTGGCTAAAGGCGCATAGTTTACATTTGGTGCTGTCTTTACATACCTGGCAAACTTCTGACGGTGAAAAAACAGACGGCAGCGCATTGACTACCCTGTCCACGGCTTTTGGCATGGACACTTTACACAAAATTCACGACAGGTACGTCAACAAACCTAAAACCGAGTGCAGTTGCCACCGTTTTCGCCTCAGTACTCTTACCGACTCCGTCTATACCTTCAATCGCTATGAGCATTTAGTTTTACCTCTCAGTCTCTTAAATATTTCTATATCGACATTTTGTAGGTTGCTATGTAACATATATCACCAGTGGTAATTTTTGAATTCCATTGTTTTTCCTCCTATTTTTTACTTCGGCCTTCTTTTCAGATGTAAAATAATCAAGTATTTCTAAATATCCGCTCACACGCCGAATTCTGGTGATGCTGTTACCTCCACAATTTATACAGGCATCAAAGACACCCTTTTCGCCACATTTTTGGCAAACGTCTAAGGAAAAATTGAATCCCAAGTAATGTACACCCATTTCTATTGCGTGATCGATTAGTTCTTTTAATCCTTAATATTGAAAACATGCGTGCGGCGGGCAAATAATTGCTGTGATAAAACTTACTGGTGTTGAAAGTAAATGGATTGTCGCAACATTCGGCACATCTTTACACCAAAGAGGAAATAAAGCGTGCCGTACACTTTCAAGAACAGTTTTATAAGATGGAAGTAAATAGAGCCATTCTCAAAACTAACCGAGTTTTGGGAATGGCTCTATTTACTAAAATTTCTTCTGTGGTACACTGGCTGGTCTCTTTGAGGATAGTCATAAAAATTGAAAGACTTCTTGTGGCAATTAATGCTTCGTTATCAAGTCTCTTTAGAATTATTTGATAAACAACATCTTTCGCCCACAACTCGATTTTAGTCCGGGGCCGCAATCCCCAGCGCTTTCGCGTTTCCGGCGATGATTGCCGTAAGGCGTCTGGCGGGTATCCCGCGTAATTGCGATGCGAGCGCGTAGGTTTCGCTGATGAGCGCGGGGTGGCAGGGCTTTCCGCGGCTTGACTGGGGCGCGAGGAAGGGGCTGTCCGTTTCGAGGAGGAGCCGGTCTTCAGGGACAAAGTGCAGCGTTTCCCGCAAGGCGTCCGATTTCTTATACGTAAGGTTCCCCGCAAAAGAGATATAAAAACCCAAGTCAAGGAAGGCTCCGGCCTCCTCTACGCCGTACGAGTAACAATGAATGATTCCCCGCACGCCGGCGTGGGCGCGAAGTATGGCGATGGTTTCACCGGGCGCGTCCCGCGTATGCACGATGAGGGGGAGGCCGAAGCGCCCGGCAAGCCCGATGTGCGCCTCGAACAGTTCCCGCTCGCCCGCCTTGTCCGGCTGCTCCTGGTGGTGGTCGAGTCCGCATTCGCCCACCGCAACGGCAAGACCGGGCGGGGCGGCCTCTAACTGCGCTTCCAGCGCGGCGATTCCCTCGCGCCGGGCGGCAACGGCTTCCGGCGCGGGCCAGATGCCGACGGCAAAGCGGACGGACGGGTAGCGCGAGAACGCCGCGATCCGTCCGGCAAGGTCATCGCACGTTGTCCCAATATCGAGGATGCCGCCGAAACCGTCTGCAAAGAGGGTGGTAAGGAGATCGTGCGGGTTGGGAAGTCTGTCGAGATGGGCGTGGGTGTCGGTGTAGCGCATGAAGGCATTATTGCCTGTTATGCGGCGCGGGTCAAGGCGGGTTTTGTAATGAGATGCTATGATTTATTATATCGGGGAAAAAGGGTATTCTGGTTCGATGGGAGCGGAGAGCCGGTGGCAGGTTGCCATTCATGGAGTCGGTAATGAGATTAACTTAAACCGCCCGCCGTAAAGCAGAATGTCGCCGCCCGGCGTAAGCCGGACGGACGGCGAATAGGAATACGGTGCAACCAAACACCCGATAATAGCTCCCGACCCTTATTAGGCGAAGCCTATACGGTTTAATACCCCGAAGTTATGATAAGAAGATGCGGTTACTGGTATAGTTGCGGGAGTTCGGAAGAATAGCTACCGGTTGTCAAGCGGCTATGGCAGAAATGGCCCCGTTACCCCGGATAACAACCGGTAGCCGCATTTGCTTCCTGGGGGATAGCCCTAAACAGGTTATCACCCCGAATAGACGTGTGGTTTCAGTATACCGCCGTTCAGCCGGACAATCAAGATTATGGAGGGCGCTATGCGGTTTGTCGGGATTGATTTACACGCGAACCGGTTTACCCGCCGTTACCGGAATGAAACGGGCGGCGCTAAAGAAACCAAAAGGTTTGAATTGAACGAGGCGGGTATAGCCGCTTTTTTCAAGACGGTAGGAAGCGCTGCCTGCGTGTTGATCGAGGCGACGATAACGAGCCTCGGTTTTGCCCGGCTTATCCGAGAACGGGTACAGGAGGTTATTACTGCGGACACGTACGAATTGAAGTGGATAGAGGAATAATACTGACAATATCTACGCGGAGAAGCCATGCCGGATACTGAAAACGCGGGTGATGTTCGAAGAGCGGGCGGTAAGCCCGGTAACGCCGCCTCCCCGGGAGATATAGGACCTTCGAGGATTGTTTTTCACGTACCGGCTGTACAAGAAACGGAACACCCGGCTTAAGAAGCGCGTACATTCGCTTTTGAAAGAACAGTTGTACAGGTTTACGCGGGAAGAAATATTCGGGAAGGGAAGCCGGGAAAAGATACGGGCCCTGCCAACGGATTCGATATTGAGGTTTCAGATACATCAGGCGATGGACCGGTTTGAGCGGGATGAACAGAATGTAAAGACGCTTAAGGAACGGATACCGAGGGCGGCGGAACCCTATATGGCGCGGATAGCCATACTGACCGGTGTGAAAGGGGTGGGTGTGTTCATAGTGATAGCCGTTATAGCGGATAGTATCGAGGTACACCGGTTCAAGGGATCCAATCGCACTCGCGGTCAGCGCCTCATGTGGCGTCATCGAACACGATGACCGGTATCCATGGGACGGACAAGAAGGGGCGGAAGCCGTTGTCAACCTTGTTAACCCGGTCGCTGAACCATGCGCTTGATTCGAGCCGGAAACTGAGCCGATGGTATGACCGGCTGAGTGAGTACAAGAAGGGAGGTTTGGTGCGGACGGCTTGAGGAGGCGGGTATTGGCCGAGATTTATCAGATGCAGAACAAGGGCGAATACTACTATGGCCGGGACAAACAGATACATGAGGAGAAAATGAAGGAATATTAACGCTTTCTTGCAAAAATCGCTTGACATTTCTCATAGACGCGGCTTGGGGCGGGGAGGTTCATTTATACCTATAAAGGGGCTGGAAGAAGGGCGTATGAATCGCGAACTTTTTAGGCTCTTCAAAAGCATGTATGGAAAGGATTTTGTAAGGATATAGCAAAAAGCACGCTGTTTCCGCTAATATATTGGTGAACTAAGCCATAAAAGCGGGGGATACGGCGTGCGATTAAGGACTTTACTCAAATCAATCCCGCAAGTCAAGGGCATCGTTATAGAGGGGTCACATTTCAACGAGTCGGGCAACCTGATAGTACAAGGGCGGCAGCCGAAACGGAAACGGCGCCGCTGCCCGGTATGCGGCAGGAACGCTTGTTTTTATGACAAAGTCCGCGGAAAGCGGCGATGGATGCATCCTGATACGG
>JAITAW010000194.1 GCA_031283905.1 Treponema sp.
TAGTACCATGGACAGGAACCGGTTCGTATTATGTGTATATAAGTAGCGATAGCAGCAAGACGTATATCTCAAAAAACGAAATTGGGATAAACGACGCGACAACGACCATAGCCTTTGATTCCTTTGAATCATACACTGCAAGCCGCGAGTAGCCGTCTTGCCGGGTGTTTCTGCTCCGCCGGCAGAAAACACAAAACCTAAAACCTGGCCCCAAGCCATCCTGCAGCTTGGGGCTTTTCTTTTTTCCGGCGCGGCGCCGCGCCGCTGTATTAAAGCCAATAACAATGTATGTGCCTTGAAATATTTTCCCTTTTATTATATACTCTCCTCCCATGTCAAAGTTAAAGTTTACCGCGATTGACTTCAAAGAACATAGTTCACTCAATTTAACCGGTAGCGGGGACATGAAGAAAGCGTGTTTGTTTCTTATAATGATTATGCCGCTTGCCTCTTTTTCCGCGTGCAGGACGCATCCTCCGACGGACGCGCCCGATGCTTCAATGGCGGACCCCAACACGCCGCAATGGGCTGGCGAGCTTCCGGCGGCGGATATGATCTGGGGCATCGGGAGCGCGCTTGATGAAAAGCAAAGCAACGCGATGCGGGCCGCTGAAAAGAGGGGAAAAGAATCCGTCGGCCTGATGCTGAAAGCCTACATGAACGACGTATTTAAGGGATACGGCGTTCCCCGGGAAGCGGCGGAAAACATAAACAACAAAATAACGCGGGCGCCGTTTGATGAAGCGGCGGCGGTTTTGAGATGGAAAGCCCCGAATGGCGCGTGGTGGTACCGCGTCGAATATAAAAAGGCGGATGCCCGCGCCTTTCTCTCCGGTATCTTTGACGAAGAAGAGAAATTATTTCCAGAATTCAACGCGACGCGGGCGATGCTGCTTCTGGATGTGCGGATAGCGGGCGAAGATAGTCCGTTTCAAACCGGCGGCGAGGAAGAGCAACAAATTGACTGACGAGCGTTTTTTATAGAAAAATTTAAGATTAAGAAGGTTTTTTTATAAAATTGAGGTATATTAGTTAGGTGTATATGGGTTTCCTCGTATGAGGGGCTTAAAAATTTATCTTTATAAGAGGAGTTTCTTATGAAAAAATGCGTGTATGTGCTTTTAACTGCCGTTATTGCACTTTCTTTCTCATTGGCGGGTTGTAGTTCAACGCCGTCCGGTCCGTCAAAACAGGCTACAAAGGTGTATCCGGGTTTTGTGACTAGTCCTCCGAGCGCGGAAGGCGTAGTGTACGGAGTTGGCGCTTCGAAGAATGACGATCCCGCCAGAGCCCTGGAGCAAGCGAAACACCGCGCCAGGGTTGATCTTGCGAACAAATTAAAGGCCCAAGTTAAATCTATGATAACCGATTATACGAGAGAGGCGGGAACCGACGAAGATGTAACGACTCTTACATTCTATGAGAGCATCAGCCAATCCTTGACAAACACAACCTTGAGCGGCGTGGAAGATGCAGGCATGGATAGAACGGATGACGGAACGACCTGGGCTTTGGTTAAAATCAGCAAGTCCGACGCCGCCCAGGCTGTCGCCTCGGTTTTTGAAAGCGAAGCCAGCCAGTACGCCGAATTCAAGGCTATGAACGCGCTTGCGGCAATGAACGCCCAACTGGAAAAAAACGATCCCTCGTTGGCTCCCGGCGAACCAAAAACGTCTTACTAGTTATTAGTTAATGGCGATCCCCCTTAGCGGGATCGCTCTAAAAAAATGAACAAACAGTATAGTAAAGCCATTGTAACATTCGCGTTTGCGGCTTTTTGCGCGGCGTTTCTTTCCTGCGGCGGGTCTCCTTCCGCGCAACGGCAACCCGCACAGGAATATTCTCTTGGCTCCGCGCCGAAAAAGTACCCTAATAGTCATGAAAAGGCGTTCTGGAACACCTCTACGTCCGAGGGAGATTTGATCATTGTGGGCGTCGGCGGCATTCAAATGTACGACGCCGGCTCCGTTCAGAAAGCCCTTGAAGACGCGGCGAGAAAAGTGGCGCTTTTTACCGGTCTAAGGGGGGCCGCCGTTTATTATGAAAATATCGGCGCTTCATTCTGGCATTATAGTGTAGCAAACGCTACAAAATTTGATTACAATGAAGACTATCTGGGGTATATTGAAGAGCTGCGCTATGACCCCGATAGGGACGTTATTATAAATGAAAGGGGCGCGTTTGTTCGCGTCAGATATAAACTACCCGATCCTTTTCATGCCGTCCACCCTTCTTCAGGCGATGAGACGAAAAAACCCGATTGGGTGGTCAACCCGCCGTTAAGTATCGCCGGTTTTATTGCCGGGGTCGGCTACGCCCGCCCGCAAATGTACCCGAGCGCCACGTATGTGGCCTCGTATGAGGCCGCCATTGCCAACCTTGTGAGCAAGGGTTCCAACAGCATAACGGCAACAAACATGCAGGTTGAGGGCGAGGGTTATAATTATGAAGATATTCGGGAATCCACTGTAATTGCAAGCGCCGTAATAAACGGCTTCTATATCCTTCAAGTGTGGGTTGATCCCGCAGACGGCGGGGTGTATACTTTAGCGATAGCTCAATCTGTGAAAGGACTGTAAATATGAAAAGATTTATTTTATGCGCCGTGTGCGCCGCGCCGGTTTTCTTTATGTTGTCTTGCGGAAGTGTAAGCGTAAGCAGAGTTTCTTCCGATTCTCTTACCGATTTAAGCGGATATTGGAACAATACCGATGTTCGGATCGTATGCGAGAGTTTGATCGATTCTTGTCTGAATTCCGCGCGGATCGCCCGGTTTGCCGAAGAAAAGGGCCGGCTTCCGCGGATTAAGATAGGAACCTTTAAGAACAACACCGATGAACACCTTGATCCGGCTATTATTCCCAATACAATGAAGGTGGTTATAACCAACAGCGGGAAGGCGGAATTTGTGGCGGACAGCGCAACCCAGAACGAGTTGCGCGCGGAAAAACAAGACCAACTCGGCGCCGCCAGCTATGAGACCGCGGCAAGTATCGGCAATGAAACCGCTGCGGATTTTATGCTTACCGGCTCGGTTAAGACCATAGTTGATCGTGACCCCACGGGACGCAGGTCGACAAGAACCTATTTTGTGAACGCGGAGCTAACCCACATCGAAACGGGTGTGATATACTGGACAGATGAAAACAGCGACATCAAGAAGGATATTCGACAGTCGAAAGTAAAATTCTAGCGAACAACAGTGAAGGCGTTTTTCAAAAAGTCATTTTTAATTTTTCCCATACTATTGTGCGCGGGATGCGCGTCGCGTCCGTATGCGTATGTTGACAAGCCCGTAGCGGCGGGAAATTTTAAGGAAGGCGTTGACGTTTTAGAAAACAAAAAATCCAGCCTGTATCAATCGCAAGACAAGGTGTTGTACTATTTGGACAAGGGTATGCTTTCCCACTACGCCGGGGAATATGATGAGTCCATAACGCTGTTGCAGTCCGCTGAGCAAGGCATTCAAGCGGCGTTTACCAAGAGCGTTACCATGGAGATAGGTTCTTATATACTCAATGATGCGGTGCAGGAATACCCGGGTGAAGATTACGAAGATATTTATACCAAGGCGTTTAACGCTTTAAACTATTATCACAAAGGCGAGCTGGAAAGCGCATTGGTTGAAATCAGAGGTATGAGCCTGAAGCTTGACGGGCTTGCCGCGAAATACGCCGGTTTGATCGCAGAAATGCAGGAGGAAGCCCGAAAAAACGGCGCTTCTGTCGCGGATTCCAAAGCCGCGACTACATTTTCGAATTCCGCGCTCGGCTGTTATTTGAGTATGCTTTTTTACCGTGGAGCAGGCGATCCCAATGCGGAGGTTGACTGGAGGAATTTACGGAAGGCTTTTATCGATGCGCCCGCATTGTATGATTTTCCGGTTCCTTCAACCGTTGAAGATGAGCTTGAGATACCAAAAGGCAAAGCCCGCCTCAATATCGTAGGTTTTTCCGGGCTTTCGCCGATAAAAGAAGAACAGGTAGTGCGGGTTCCGCTTCCTTCCGGGTGGATTAAAATTGCGATGCCCGTTCTGGTTGCGCGTTCTTCGGCAGTTCACGGAGTAGAAGTTGTTTTTAGAAACGGAGACAGGCATCCCCTTGAACTGCTGGAAAACATCGAAGCCATTGCCGCTGAGACGTTTAAGGCAAAGAAAGCCCTCATTTACACGAAGTCCGTGATACGCGCGACCATTAAGGGCGTAACCGCAAGCGCTCTGTCGAACGCCGCACAAAAAACCGATGACGATACCGCCAGCCTTATTCTTGGATTGTTCGGCTTGGGCGCCCAAGTTTTCGCCGAGGCGAGCGAACAGGCGGATTTGCGGATTTCCCGCTACTTTCCGGCTAGGGCATACGTAACGGGAATTACGCTTGATCCCGGAATATATTCTTTTTCGGTAAATTATTATGACAGGCAGGGAAGATTGCTAGAATCTTTCCCTTTTGAAAATGTGAGTGTTAATGAAAATGAGCTTAACCTAAAGGAGGCGGTATGCGTACAATAGCATCTTTTGTTCTGAAATGTGGTATTATCATTCTTTTGTCGGCGTGCGCCAGTATTCCAACAAGCGTTGAGACCGGTGCGTCCGCTTCATCGCGGGGAAATAGCGGCGCGGAGGCAGAGGCGGCGGCTCAAGCCGCGTTAAACGCAATGAATAACGGCGGGCAGCCCGTTCCAGGCGGAGATTCTTCTAGCGGGCGGAACGCGCCGCTGCCACAGGCGCCGTCTGCGGCGCAATCCCAACAACAACCATCGGCATCCGCGACAGCCGGCGGAAAACCTCTATGGATCGATTCGGCGGATCCGGCGTATGCCGTGTACATTACAAGAGCAGGTTTAGGCGCGAGTCGGGATCAGGCCGATCAGAAGGCGCTTTCCGAGCTTGTCGCATATTTCAGACAATCAATACAATCCGAGACAACATTGACAAGTTCGTATTCAGAAGCGCGGGCGGGAAACTCCGTGAGAACAGAAAGCGGCGTCAGGATGGATGAGGCTATACGGATATCTTCACAGTTGGACGCGCTTGAAGGCGCGGTAATCGCCGCCCGTTGGTATGACGGCAAAAACGCCTATTACTCATTGGCGACTATGAACAAGGCGGAAACCATCAGGATCTATACGGAGCTTGTCAACGCGAATCTGAACGCCATTAACAACCTGTTGAATATGACCAAAGCGGAGAAAGAGAGTTTTGACGGGTATTTACAGTACCAACAGGCCGCGGCGCTCGCGGAT
Source organism: Treponema sp. (assembly GCA_031283905.1). Lineage (GTDB taxonomy): Bacteria > Spirochaetota > Spirochaetia > Treponematales > Breznakiellaceae > JAIRKH01. The sequence goes on from JAITAW010000194.1 coordinate 5,242, forward strand.
AAAAATCAGGCGTACGCAAGCGTGTTGAGCGTAGCCGGAGACAAGAGTAACATTCGCGGCAACCTGAAGACGGGCTTTGAGTACCGGAATGAAGCGAGGACAACCGTTATCCCCAAAATCCCAATAGGCGTGATCGTTAATCCCGCAACTCCAAATGTAAATAGTATTAGAGCGGGAGCTATTGAGGAGGCTTTTTCAAACGCGATAACAAAGACCGGTTTCCAGGGCGGTACGCCCCGCTCCCGATACATACTCACCGTTGATGTCGCTCTTGAGGAAGTTCCCTATCCGAATAATGCCACTAAATTTTCCCGTCTTTCTTTGAACGCCTCTTTAAGAGACACTCAGACCGGAAACAAATTGATCGCCTATGGGTTTAATCCTCCCCTGCGTGAAGGACACACAACGCTTGCCGAGGCTGAAAATTGGTGCGTCAGAAGCGCGGTGACAAAAATCGGCCACGCTCAGGATGGGTTTGGCAAAAAATTATCGGATTA
>JAITAW010000199.1 GCA_031283905.1 Treponema sp.
AGCGGATCCCCATTATCGCCATGACCGCAAACGCCTACCGCGAAGATGTGGAACAGGCTTTGCAAGCCGGCATGAACGGGCATCTCGCAAAACCGGTGGATTTTAACGCCATGATAAAAATACTCTCTGAGATAGCTTTAAAACGTGGTTTTGAGACAGCCTCCGTGACGTAGAAAAGCAGGAAACGTCAGCATAAGGAAAAAGAAGGAAGAACTTGAATATGAAATCGGTTGCCTATGCCAAGGATTATGCGGCGGGAACGCAGGGTTCAATGGCAACCCTTGCCCTGCAATCGATTAAGTAAGAATAAGAGAGAACAAATACAAAGGTCGGCAGCTTGCAAACTTTAACCTCTCATTTATCAAGGAACGGGAGAAATTGGGCAGACATAAACGGTTATAAATTTTGAAAGAATTATAAAAATTATTGGCGTATTGCGCGTTTCAGCGAATCGGGCGCAATACGCAAAAACCGGAAAACCGGCCTGCGGAATTGCGCCCGTTACTTTATGGCGCACTGCCTGTCTTTGCCGCTTTCCCGCCCGCAACGCCATAGCTCCTGTCAAGCTAGAAGCTAGATAAAAGAACGTTCCAGCGCTTCTTTTATGTATGCGCCGGTATATGACTGTTCGCATTGCGCCACCTTTTCCGGCGTTCCGGCAACGATGAGCCTGCCGCCATTGTCCCCGCCTTCGGGGCCAAGGTCTATGATATGGTCGGCTTGCAAAAGCACGTCAATGTTGTGTTCGATCATCACAACGGAATTGCCCTGATCCACCAGCCGCTGTATCACTTCCATAAGCTGCTTCACATCCGCAAAGTGCAGACCCGTGGTCGGCTCGTCCAGGATGTAGAGCGTTTTTCCGGTCGACCGTTTGGAAAGCTCGAGCGCCAGTTTGACGCGCTGGGCTTCGCCGCCGGACAGGGTAAGCGCGGACTGCCCCAGCTTCACATAGCCCAAGCCCACGGACAACAGAGTCCCCAGTTTGCGGGCGATGCCGGGAATTGCCGCGAAAAAAGCAGCGCCTTCCTCAATGGTCATGTCAAGCACATCCGCTATGTTCTTGCCTTTAAAGCGAATTTCAAGCGTTTCCTTATTGAAGCGTTTGCCTTGGCACACGTTGCAGGTAATGTAGACATCGGAAAGGAAGTTCATCTCTATCTTGATGGTGCCGTCTCCCTGGCAATGTTCGCACCTGCCGCCGTTCACGTTGAAACTGAACCTGCCCGGCTTGTAACCGCGAGCCTTTGCTTCCGGCATGCTCGCAAACAGATAGCGGATGTCGGCAAACACTTCCACATAGGTGGCCGGATTGGAACGGGGCGTGCGCCCAATGGGATTTTGGTCTATGTTTATCACCTTGTCGATGTTTTCAGCGCCGTTGATTCTTTTATAAGCTCCCTCCGTACGCATGGAATTGTAAATTCTGTTCGCCAAGGCGGGAATAAGTACATTCTGCAACAGGGTAGACTTGCCGGATCCGGAAACGCCGGTAATACAGGTGAATACGCCAAGCGGAATGGTTACATTAATACCTTTGAGGTTGTGTTCTCTCACCTTTTTCAGTTCGATACAAAGACCGTTTCCTCTGCGCCGCGTTTCCGGTATTTTCATGGTCAAAGCGCCGGCAAGGTACTGCCCGGTCAGGCTTTCCTTCACCTTCATCACTTCTTCAGGCGTCCCCTGAGCGACGATATATCCGCCATGAATTCCGGCGCCCGGTCCCAGGTCAACGAGGTAGTCCGCAGTACGCAGGGTCTGCTCGTCGTGTTCCACCACGATGAGGGTGTTGCCAAGGTCGCGCAGATAGAGCAGCGTATCGATAAGCCGCTGGTTGTCCCGCTGGTGCAGACCGATGCTCGGCTCGTCCAAAATATACAGTACGCCCATCAGACTTGACCCAATTTGAGTCGCAAGCCGTATGCGCTGGGCTTCACCGCCGGAAAGAGTCGCGGCTTGGCGCTCAAGCGAGAGATAGTCAAGCCCTACGTTCTTCATAAACTTAAGCCGCGCATGTATTTCTTTCAAAATTTGCGTTGCTATTTCTTTTTCGGTCTTGGTAAATTGATAATTTTCAAAAAAGGCGATGGAGTCCGACACGGAAAGGCTTGTAAGTTCCCAGATGTTCTTTCCGCCTATGGTAACGCCCAGCACTTCGGGTTTCAGTCGCTTGCCTTTACAGTCGTCACAGTATTTCTGACTCATAAAACGTTCAAGCCATTCCTTGGTACCTTCGGAGTTGGTTTCCATGTAGCGCCGTTTCAGGTCTTCGAGAACGCCCGGAAACGCGGATTTGTATTCAAAATATCCAGTCTTGTTACGATTTTCGTACTGGATCTCCATTTTTTCATTGGTACCGTAGATAATAGCGTCAAGCGCGTCCTTCGGCAACTTTTTAAGCGGGGTGTCGAGGCTGAATTTGAAATGGTTCGCAAGTCCCTGAAACCGGCTCTGATTCCACGCTGAATCAGAACTGTACGGAATGATAGCGCCCTGGTTAAAGGAACGGGAATGGTCGGGCATAACCAGATTTGGATCAAACTCCAGTTTTTCGCCAAGACCGCCGCACGCGGGGCATGCGCCGAAAGGGCTGTTGAAAGAAAAAAGGCGAGGCTGCAATTCAGAAATCGAGATTCCGCAGTCCGGGCAAGCGCTTTTCTGACTAAAAAAATGCTCGGTCTCGCTGGTTCCATCGTTTTTCAGTACCATGATGATACCGTCCGCAGCCTGCAATGCGGCTTCAATGGATTCCGCCAAACGGGGACGCACGGCCGGTCCAATGACGAGCCTGTCCACAATTATTTCAATCGTGTGTTTTTTCTGTTTAGCGAGTTTTATTGACGCGGCGTCTTCAAAATTTACAAGCAGCCCGTCAATGCGCGCGCGGGCGAAACCGGCTTTTCTTGCGTCCTCAATGATCTTTTGATGTTCGCCTTTTTTTCCCCGCACCACAGGCGAGAGTATCTGTACTTTTGTACCTTTTTCCATGGCAAGTATCGAGTCCACGATCTGATCAACCGATTGCTCTTTTATTTCCCTGCCGCATTTTGGACAGTGGGGAATGCCGATGCGGGCGTAAAGCAGGCGGTAATAGTCGTATATTTCCGTAACGGTTCCCACTATGGAGCGGGGGTTGCGATGCGTGGTTTTTTGCTCAATGGCGATTGCCGGTGACAAACCCGCAATGTAGTCGACATCGGGCTTATCCATAGTCCCAAGAAACTGACGCGCGTACGCGGCAAGGCTGTCCATGTACCGCCGCTGTCCTTCCGCAAAAATGGTATCAAAAGCCAGAGAACTCTTGCCTGATCCTGAAAGTCCTGAAATAACGATAAGCTTATCACGGGGTAAATCCAAATCTATGTTTTTAAGATTATGTTCGCGCGCGCCTTTAATGATGAGTCGATCCATAACGCTAGTGTAACAAAAAAAGAGTGGTTGGGCAAGGAGGCGCATTGCGCCACGTTAAATCAATCCATAGGAGGACGTTCGCGCCATTAAAAATCTAACCATTCTCAATATCCCGCTCAGCCGTTCCGCCCGTATGTGTCAACTTTAAACCAAGACGCTTCACTGTTTCCTATTCTCTATACTCCCCTGCCCGTGATATAATAAAAGTATGGCTCTACGAGAACCTGCCGGCGGACGACAAGCGCGATTACACGGCGCGGGTGAGCGCGGAGCGGACGCGCTGGAACACGCGGCGCGGCTCCTTCCACAAGGAGAGGGCGTACCGGCTCCGCGACGGTTTTTCGGCCAACACGGGGCGGTACAACGCCTCAACGCGCGTGAAGGGCGTGTTCACGCGCCCCGCGGAGGGCTTTGACGCGGTGGACGGGCGGCGGCGGCAGGCTCTTGAAAACGCCGCGCCCTACGGCCTTCGGGCATCTTGCCCGCCGTGGCGGCGCGGCCCGTCCCCGTTGCCCGCATAGCCCTCGCCCTCACGATGCGCGAGGTATCCCTGCCCGTGCGGTCAGGAGTGCGCCGACAGTATTTTCTGAGGCGCGGTAACAGGGCGGATGTGAGGATAATGAACGATCCTGCCCGCATCAACGCCCGCCGCCGCCGTGGACGCCTACAGGAAGGCGGAGGGGTGGAAGGAACACGCCAGAGAATTGAGGCGATAAAAGAATAGGAACAAGCGCCCGGCTGGACGTTAGATACAAATTTTACCAGAGGAGAGTAATAGTTGAAGAATATAGGAGATTTCGAGCTCGAGGACGGCGTACTGGTCAAGTACCGGGGAAGCGCGGCGGAGGTACTTGTGCCTGAGGGTGTTACGGCGATAGGGGAGCGGGCCTTTGAGGGGTGCGGGAGCCTCGCCTCCGTCAGCCTGCCTGAGAGCCTTACCG
>JAITAW010000221.1 GCA_031283905.1 Treponema sp.
CCGGCTTAGGGCGGAAACCGGTACCAGACTAGTACCTAAAACGGTACCAGCTTAGGGCGGAAGACGGTACCGGCCTAGTACCGCAAACGGTGCCAGCCTAGGCTGGAAAACAGTACCGACCTAGTACCGCAAACGGTATCAGCCTAAGGCGGAAAACGCTACCGGCCTATGCCGGTCTACATCGGTCTAAAAAACTCAAATTTTATCCATCAGCTTGTAAAGTATTTTTTCTAGAGAGGATATACCGGTTGTCATGACGGCTTCAATATCCGCCTCGGATCCGGCGGCACTTTCGTGCCGGCGGCACGGAAGCCTTTGGGCGCGTACGCTACAGATACCCTTGCATTTACTTCTTTCATACCTAAAAATACTCCTCTATAATCATGCACATGGCGGCCGACTCATGGGCGTCAAGCGATAGATCGGTGTAGGAAAAAACGCGCCTGCCGCCGCATAAACCATATCAGGAACATATTTTAGAAAAAGCCCTCACAACCGCGACTCCGGTCGCTCGATCTCGAAATGAATTCACAACGCGGAAACGTACAATTGCCCGAAACGGAATCCCGCTGATGCCAACCTTCGCCGTAAGTCATTATGCAACGGCGGGCGGCAATCATAGAAGCCGCCCTTTCGCCACAATCGCAGCCATGCGCCGCGCCGGCCATCCTGAAACCAACCGGAGAGCGCAAGACGGGAATGCGGTTCTATCAGCCTCCGGCGATTGGGTACGGACAAATACCCGCGCCGTCATCGCACCGAATAGGTATCTGTGCCGCCGCAATCGTGCGGATTGGTCAACGGATTCACTTTTTATGGACGAACGCTCCTTGTAAATAATTACAACGCTTGAGCCGGTCCCGTCATACGGTTACTATCATATCTTTACCTAACGGGCGCCGCACCGTTGCGCGTGTCTCCGGCGAATCAAGGCGAAGTCCCTGTCAAACGGCTGGTTTCGGCAGGAAACGCCGCGCTTCCCCGTTTGTTTACAAAGGTACGGCGTGAAGCCCGCTCCTTTAGACCGCGAACCTATTATATGCGATGGGCGAGAAACCAAGCCGCAAAACCGCAGACGCTCCGTGAAGAACGCTGGATCCATACGCATGGATCCTATAAACTACTTGAATTCTTTCATAAATAGTGCTATATTCTATCGTTATCTGCAAAATTAAAGTAAAGTATGTTTTGGTTTTGATTATTTGATCAAAAGAAAATAGGAAATTGAGGAGAATTATTTTATGAGCATCGACATCTGTAAGATGCGGAACATCGGGATCAGTGCGCACATTGACTCAGGAAAGACGACGCTTTCTGAACGAATTTTGTTCTACAGTAATAAAATCCATGTCATCCGCGAGGTGCGGGGCAAGGATGGAGCGGGCGCGACCATGGATTCCATGGACATTGAACGGGAGCGCGGCATCACCATTCAGAGCGCCGCGACTCAGGTGGAATGGAAAGAACATACCATCAATTTGATCGACACGCCCGGGCACGTCGACTTTACCATTGAAGTTGAGCGTTCTTTGCGCGTTTTGGACGGTGCGATTCTCGTGCTGTGCGCGGTGGGCGGCGTTCAATCCCAGTCCATCACGGTGGACAGGCAGCTCAAGCGCTACCATGTCCCGCGCATCGCGTTTGTAAATAAATGCGACCGCGCGGGCGCGAACCCTTTCAAGGTAAAAAATCAGTTGCGGGAAAAACTGGGGCTTAACGCTGTTATGATTCAAATCCCCATTGGTCTTGAAGACAAGCTCGAAGGCGTGGTTGACCTTGTAACCCAAAAAGCCCTGTACTTTGACGGCGACAGAGGTGAAATCGTGAGATGCGCCGAAATTCCGGCGCATCTCAAGGCGGATGTCGAGAAGTACCGCGAGGAAATGCTTGACGCGGTATCCATGTTCGACGACACGCTCATGGAACTGCTGATGGAAGGCGGAGATATGCCCGAAACCGTCATCCGCGCCGCTATCCGCAAGGGAACGCTGGCGGAGAAGCTGGTGCCGGTGATGATCGGGTCCGCGTACAAAAACAAGGGCGTTCAGCCCCTGCTTGACGGCGTTACGTATTACCTGCCAAATCCCACGGAGGTGAAGAACAATGCGCTTGATATTGACCATAACGAAGAACAGGTTGAACTGACGGCGGACGCTAAAAAACCTACGGTCGCGCTTGGATTCAAACTGGAAGACGGCAAATACGGGCAGCTTACCTATGTACGCATCTACCAGGGCGAGCTCAAGAAAGGCGATGAGCTTATGAACACCCGCGCGCGCAAGCGGTTCAAAGTGGGACGCTTGGTGCGTATGCACGCCAATACAATGGAAGACATCGGCGAAGGCGTTCCGGGCGACATCGTGGCGCTCTTCGGCATTGAGTGCGCGTCCGGTGACACTTTTTGCGGCAACGGCCTCAATTACGCTATGTCTTCAATGTACGTGCCGGAACCGGTTATCTCGCTTGCCATTACGCCTAAAGACAAGAAATCGGCGGATCAAATGGCAAAGGCGCTCAACCGGTTCACAAAAGAAGACCCTACGTTTCAGACGTTCGTAGACCCGGAATCGAACCAGACCATCATCAAGGGCATGGGCGAGCTTCACCTTGACGTGTACATCACCCGTATGCGGCGTGAATACAACTGCGAGGTTGAGACCGGTATGCCGCAGGTCGCGTACCGTGAAGCCATCACGGCGCGGGCGGAATTCAACTATACGCACAAGAAACAAACAGGCGGTTCCGGGCAATACGGCCGCGTCGCGGGCTACATGGAGCCCTGTGAGACCGATTATGAGTTTGTGGACAACATCAAAGGCGGCGCAATTCCTACGGAATACATTCCGAGTTGCGACAAAGGGTTCCGTCAAGCGATTCGGAAAGGTTCGCTCATCGGTTTCCCCATCGTCAACATACGCTGTCTTATCAACGACGGACAGTCCCATCCGGTGGACTCCTCGGACATCGCGTTCCAGTCGGCGGCAATCGGAGGTTTCCGCGAGGCGTACGCCAAGGCGAAACCGTGCATCCTTGAACCGATTATGCGGGTTGCCATCGAAGGACCAACGGAATTTCAGGGGAATATTTTCGCCTCAATCAATCAAAGACGTGGTATAATAGTTTCGTCTACCGAGGATGGAACCAATTCCCGCGTTGAAGCCGAAGTACCGCTGAGTGAAATGTTCGGCTATTCGCCCGCATTGCGGGGCATGACCCAAGGCAAGGCGGAATTCTCTATGGAATTTGAGAAATACGGGAAGGTTCCGGCAAGTATTTCTGATGCGCTCATCAAGGAATACGAAGAAAAGCGGAAGAAGGAGCAGAAATGACTATAGAAGATTTGATACGGCGCAGCCCCATACGGATTTTTGAACAATCCATTCATGGGGGGCTGAAAGGCGGGGAAACCGGCGTTATTGCGGCGCCGAACGGTATCGGCAAGACCTCCGTTCTGGTTCAGATCGCCTTATATAAACTGTTGCAATCGCATAAAGTTATCCACGTATCGTTTGTCAGGCATGTGGACCATGTTCTTTCATGGTATGAAGATATTTTTGACGAATTTACCAAAAAAAAGAGTCTTGAACACGCAAATGAAGTGAAAAACAGCCTTGTTAGAAACAGGGTATTGATGAACTTCAATCAGGAGGGCATGACGCACGAACAGATATTGAAGAGCTTGCGCTCCCTGATCGTTGAAGGCGGTTTCAAAGCCGAATCCCTCATCATAGACGGGCTTGACTTCTCTCTTACGGACGCCGGTTTTTTCAATGCGGTCAAGCGATTCGGGTTGGAACTCGATCTTTCCGTGTGGTACAGTTGCTCGGTGCCTGAAGGCGCGTATGACAACCGGAAAATCCCGCTTGTGATCAAGGATTATATTGACGCCATTGATGTGGTCATTACGCTTGAACAGAAGTTGTCTCACATAGAGCTTTCCGTATCCAAGGATAGAAGCGTATACACCCCGTCTTCCGCGACATTGAAGCTCGATCCCAAGACGTTGTTGGTACTGGAAGCAGGGTGATAAAAAATTCAGGCCTGGGAGTCGGTGTTTGCCGCAATGCCTCCCAGGTTTCCCACGCGGATGGGCGCCTCAATGGAGGCGCCGCCTGCGCCACGCCGCCAAATTTTTGTTTTTAATACATGATTCTGAGTGGATACCGCGCTATCTAAAATGAAATCTTGAGAAAGCGATGTTTCACTTGGACAGCGGATCGATCCAGCTTTCTTCCAAACCGTCAATAACCTTGATGAGTTTCAGCCAATAGCTTGCTTCATTGAATGTTGTATAGGGTCCAGTGCGGACACGGTACACTTTATTCCCTTTCACAACCGCATCCACAATTACTGAGGAGACTCCCCTCTCCTTGAGGGCTTTTTGGGCATTCTCGGCATGCGGTTTTGTGGCGAAGGAGCCTGTTTGTATCCAATAGTCGTACACGCCGGTGGAAGCTGGCGGTTTAGCGGCGCTTGCCACAGGTTTTGACGCCGACTGCGCTGCGGGTTTTGCCGCGGGCTTCGGAGCGTTCACCGGTTGATTGGGTTGCGCGGCGCGGGATGCGCCGGCGTTCTGCCCGCTCCGTGGCGGCGAGGCCGCCGCTGACTGTGCCGGCGGCGTTTGGGCGGCAGGAGTCGCGGGTACAACGGTGATCGCTACGGTTTCCTCATTAGACGCGGCTCTGTTTTCGGAAACTGCGGTACCGGACGTATCATAGTTATTGATGACAACATTCTGCCCTCCGGATGGCGTAACCGGCCCCGTTGACGCTTCCGGCGGATTGACAATCGCGTCCCGTACATCCATAGAAGCGGGACGATCTGCAGGCGGCTCTTCCGGTTTGGAAATGCCGGCAACCGCAGGCGGGACTACGGCCAATGTGTTGTCTTTGGATGAAAGAAGCGATAAAGGAAGCGCTATCGCAATGAATAAAAAAAGTCCAATGATCACCGATATAAACAGTATTTTTTTCTTTTCCATCTATCTCTCCTTTATAAAAGCCTGAATCACACGATCCAGTTGCTTTCGAATATTTTTTCCCGCAGTGTTATTAATGATGTATATATTAACGTCCTTATTATCGGCATTTTTTTGTAAATAGTGAGACGAAAAACCGCGCTGGCTACGGAAGCGTTTTATAAGCTCAAGCCACGGCAGCCGATCCCGTTTTCTGGCGCGGATGAGCCGCGTCAGAAATCCCGCCTTGACCATGACAATGGCGTTGAGGCGGTCAAACGCGATTGACCTGTGGAGCAACGCCGCGTTGACAACGCAAGATTGTCCGCCCTGCGCCGCGATCCATTCGCCGGTAAGCGCGTTTGCCACAGGGTGGACAATAGCTTCGAGCGCCGCCAGTTCGTGCGGACTCCCAAAGACTTTCTCGCCCAGCACCTTCCGGTCTATTTCTCCGCTCTTTCCCAGCACATCGATGCCGAAATGCGCGGTTATCGCGTCCCGTTTCCGGCGGATCGCCTCGTGTCCCAGTTTATCAACATCAAGCGTGGGAAGGCCCTGTTCTTCAAACAACGAGGCGATGTAATTCTTCCCCGAACAATACGGTCCGGTTAAACCGATAAGCATGGCGTTTAATGAAAATCTCCCCAGCGTTTGCCGATCTCCACACTGACCCTCAACGGCACTTTCAGCGAAATCGTATTTTCCATATATTCCCGTACGAGCGCCGCAGCTTCTTCCGCGTCATTTTCGGGAACTTCAAAGATGAGTTCATCATGCACCTGCAACAGGAGTTTCGCGCTGCTCCGGGTTGCGGCAAGCGCTCTGTCAACGTTCAGCATGGCGGTTTTCACTATGTCCGCGGCGGAGCCTTGGATCGGGGTGTTTACCGCGATTCGTTCGGCCGCAGCTTTTTCGGTCTTGTTCGTTGAGTTGATCGCCGGTATGAATCGTCTCCTGCCCAAAAGGGTCGAAGCGAAACCGGTCTCTTCGCACTGCTTGACGAGGCCTCCAATGAGGTTGTTGATGCCGGAATAGGTTCTAAAATAGGCTTCAATGAATGCCGCAGCCTCATGGCGGCTTATGTCAAGCTCATTGCTGAGCCTGAACGCGCTCATGCCGTACATCACCCCGAAGTTGATGACCTTGGCGACACGGCGCTGTTCCGGCAAGACGGCATCCTCGGCAACGCCGAAGATGAGGCTTGCGGTACGCGCATGAACGTCTTTACCGTCACAGAACGCCGAGACGAGGGCGGGGTCTTCGGACAGATGCGCCAGCACCACGAGTTCGATCTGACTGTAATCCGCGGAAATGAGGAGATGCCCGTCTTTTGCGATAAAGGCTTCCCGTATGCGGCGGCCTTCTTCGTCCCGGATTGGTATGTTTTGGAGGTTGGGATCCTTGCTCGAAAGCCGCCCGGTTACGGTGCCGGTCTGGAGAAAACTGGTGTGTATGCGGCATTCCGCATCGGCTTGAGAAGCAAGCGAGTCAACATAGGTGGACTTGAGCCTTGAGAGAGTGCGGTGCCTTAACACCATGGCCGGCACCGGATCATTACGCGCCAGTTCCTCCAGAACCGCCATATCGGTGGAATAGCCGGTCTTGGTTTTTTTACCGGGTTTCAGCTTTCGTTCCTCAAAAAGCACTTTTTGAAGCTGTTGCGTGGAAAGAATATTGAAATCATGCCCAACCAGCGCGAAAATGCGGGCTTCCAGGGTTTCGAGCGCGTCGGTCAATTCATCCCCATAATCCGCAAGCGCCTGCTTTTCAATCATAATGCCCTCGCCTTCCATTTCCGCCAGAATCGGAAGCAGGGGCATTTCGAGGTTCTGGAAAAGCGAGATCAACTCGGCGCTCCGCAACTTTTTCTCAAAAAGCGCCTTCAAACGAAAACAGAGATCCGCGTCTTCCGCCGAATAGCGGGTCGCGATCTCAAGCGGGACGGACGCGAACGTCTCGTCTTTCGGCACAATGTCTTTGTACAGAAGAGGCGTATAGTTAAAATAGTAGCCTGCAAGCGAATCAAGGGAAAAGCCGGCGCGATCGGGCTCGTTGAGCCACGCCGCGATCATGGTGTCCCAGATGTTGCATTGCCAGCGGTCAATCCCCCAGCGCCGCGACACCTCATAATCGTACTTCGCGTTGTGAGCGATGATGGTCATGCCGGGATCTTCGAACAGGGGTTTTATGGCGGAACGCGCCAGTTCCGGATCAATAAAAGGACTGCCCATGCCGTGCGAAGCGACCGGTACGTACACCGCTTCTTTGAACGCGAAAGAGAGGGAGAAACCCACCGGAATGGCGTTCCATGCGTCAAGGGAATCTGTTTCAAAATCAAACGCCATGAGAGACCGTTTATGCGCTTCGTCAAGCAGGTTTCGCAGTTCCTCAATATCCAGTACGGTATGGTACGCTCCTTCGCCAAGCAGTTCTTCATCGGCGGTATCCACCTCCGCGTTCGGTACCGCCGCGCCGAACGCCAACGCCGAACGCGGCGCAATTTGGGCATCTTTTTCTGGGAGGGAATTGGAAGAAAGGGCGTCAGCATCGTATAGTTCCGCAGTTTCACGGCAGTTTTCACGAACGAGAATAGCGGCGCCCGCGCTTCTGTGTATGTTTTCTATCGAAAGTTCGTCAATCGCGGAGACGGGAAGCGGCACATCATCTCTCAGCGCGACAAGCGTTTTTGAAAACCATGCGCTTTCCTTTCCTTTCGCGAGTTTCTTGCCAATCGCGCCTTCGATACCCGCTATATTGTTGAAAATCTCCTCAAGCGATCCATAACGCGCCATGAGTTTAACCGCGCTTTTTTCACCTATGCCTTTCACGCCGGGTACATTGTCCGAAGCATCGCCTGTAAGGGACAATAAGTCAAGCATTTTTACCGGAGGCACGCCCCATTCGGCTTGCACCTCGCGGGCGCCGATCAAATCCCATATCTTACCGGCTGTTTTTGACGGACGCAGTTCATAAACGCCGCCTCCCACGAGTTGCAACAGATCCTTGTCGCCGGAAAGTATGTAGCACAGGCGCTTTTCAGCGCGGCATTTTTTCACCAGTGTCGCAATGACGTCATCGGCTTCAAAACCATCCGCCCGCAGTATAGGGATGTTGAGGGCGGCTAAAAATTCTTCCACAAGCGGCACCTGCGCGTGAAGATCTTCCGGCGTTTTCTGCCTGTTCGCTTTGTATTCGGCGTACAGTTCGTGCCTGAACGTCTTGCCTTTCGGATCGAAAACAGCGGCAAGCAGGGGCGGTTTTTGCGCGGTTTCAAGCGGCATTTCCTGCTCATCGACCACCGGAGCGCCGTTATTCAACAGTCCGGCGAGAGTGCGGGCAAAACCGAACAGGACGGAGACGTTTTTACCTGCGGTGTTTCTCAAAGGGCGTTTCAAAAAGGCAAAATAAGAACGATAGATGAGAGCGTATGAATCAATAAGATAAAGAGGGAACATACGTAACTATAGACGGGAAGACGGGAATTGTCAAGGAGCCTTACGACTCCAGAGCCGCACGGCTTTTGCGCCGCGCACGGGCAATCCCGCGCCGTTTTATGGGGGCCGCTCACAACGGAACGTGGCGGCATTGTTGCCGGTGTCCCGACATGGATCGGTTCATCGCGCAATCCTTAGATGCTGTACTCTTCTCTGTCGAAGGCTTTATAAGCGTCAACAAGATCCTGCACGCTGATTGTGTCAATGCACTTGTTTATTTCCGTGTACAGTTCACTCCACGTATGCCGTGAAAGACAGGCGCTCTGCATGGGGCAGATCTTTGAATGAACGCAGTCAACCGGCTCCATAGAGCCTTCCACCGTGCGAAGCACTTCGCCTACCGTTATTTTGTCAACCGTCTTGCCTGGAAAGTAACCGCCCTGTGACCCGCGGACACCGCGTACAATCCCCGCCTTGCGCAAAGGAATGAAAAGCTGCTCCAAATAGCCGTCCGACATGCCGGTGTTTTTCGCAATGGATCTGGTGCTCGCGTACGTTCCTTCCGGAAGCAACGCCATATACAGCAACGCTTCAAGTGAATAACGTCCTTTTGTTGAAATTCTCATAGTAATACCCTCTTTTATTTATAAAAATAATACGGTATATTGATAAGAAAAGCAAGTGGAAAAATACCGGCTCACTTCAGCAAGCAAGGCTTGCCAAAGCAAGCCGTATAGATTTTCCATAAAAACGGGCTTTTACGGAAAGCTTAGGAGTGTACCAAATATGAATGAAAAGACGGCAACGGGATTTTCCTCCCTACAGGAAACGCTTGTAACGCATTTCAAATGGTTCCACAGCCACCCTGAACTTGGACACCATGAATGGGAAACGACCGCCCGTATACGGGATATTCTTGCGGATGCCGGCGTGGAAATCCTTGACACGGGCCTTAAAACCGGACTGGTGGCGCGTATTGGTAATGGCGGAACGGTTGTCGCTCTGCGCTGCGATATTGACGCCCTGCCCATCGCCGAAGCGACCGGCCTTGACTACGCCTCGAAGAACGGCTGTATGCACGCCTGCGGGCATGATTTTCACCTGACAAGTATGCTCGGCGCGGCCATGCTCCTGAAACAGCGGGAGCGCCAACTTACGGGTGCCGTAAAACTCATCTTCCAACCTGCCGAGGAAGTGGCGAACGGCGCGATTTCAGTACTGGCTTCCGGCGCGCTTGACGATGTGGCGGAGATATACGGACTGCATACCACGCCCGGTATGCCCGTATCCATGATCGGGGTCAGCCCGGGCGCGGCGTACGCCGCCGTGGGAGCCTTCACCATCCGTATACACGGGAAGGGCGGGCACGCGGCCCATCCACACGAGTGCCGCGACCCGATAGTCGCGCTCAGCCAGATTATAGGCGCGGCTCAAACCATTGTAAGCCGGCGGACGAACCCCTTTGAGCCCGTAGCGCTGAGCTTCACCCATGTCGAGGCGGGAAATACATGGAACATCATACCGGAAGAAGCCTTTGCGGAAGGCACGATCCGCGCCGCCGGCAGGGAACAATTCAACGCCATCATGCGGCGGCTTGAACGCATTTGCAAAGGCGTTCAAGAAATTTGCGGCGTACAGATCGATTTTCACTGCGTACTCAACGCACCCGCCGTACATAACGATGGCGAGCTGGTGGAATTTGTGAAGCAAACGGCTCAGGAACTGGGCCTTAAGACAGGCCCGAGTGCTCCGACCATGGGAGGAGAGGACTTTGCTTTCTACCAAGAACGCATTCGCGGGGTATTCTGGAACATAGGCGTCGCCAGCCCCGAACCCGCGCACAACCCCCGGTTTATCGCAAATCCGGCGGCATTGGGTACGGCTTCCGCGCTCCTGTCCGCCATTGCGGAAAAATCGCTGAAAAGGTTGTCCTCAGTTGAATAGCAAACGTGCGGCAGTAAGTTGCGGCGTGGCAATTCGCGGCATACCGGTTCTTTTTGAAAATGACGAGTGTATGGCGCTTGACAAACCTGCGGGGCTTGCGGCGCAGGGCGGGAAGGGAGTCGGGACCTCACTTGACTCCATCCTGGAGGCGGAGTTTCCGCAACGCCCGTTGCTGGTTCACCGGCTTGACAAAGACACATCCGGCGTCATCCTTGTCGCAAAAAACCACGAAGCGGCGGCCTTTTTCGGCGGGCTTTTCTCCGCCGACAATCGCGGCGGCGATGGCGTCATCAAACGCTACCTTGCGCTATGCAAAGGAACGCCCACACCGGAGGCAGGCGACATCAGACTCGAGCTTGAGGTGAAAGGCGCGTGGAAAACTGCGGAAACGCGGTATAAAAAAATCAGCGAGCGACGCGTTGCCATTGAGAACGGTGGCGAACTATTCTCGCTCGTGGAACTTGAGCTTGGTACGGGGCGTATGCATCAGATCCGGCGGCACCTCGCCGGCATCGGCAATCCCATAGCAGGCGATGACAAGTACGGCGATTTTAAGCTGAACAAGCGGCTCCGCAAGCATTGCGGCGTCAACCGCCTGCTTCTGCACGCTTCACGACTGATCATTCCGGCGGCGGCGATCTCAAAACGCGGCGGCGCGGCCGTCCGCGCCGTTTTTGAGATCGATGTTTCAAGCCCGCTCCCCGGCTATTTCGACTTCTTCTGAGCGCCGCCGGCATTCGTCTGGGCGGTGGCCGCGTCCAGTATGGCGGTGAAGCGGTCTTTTTCAATAAGGTCAATGAGGCGGGCTTCGGTGAAACGCTTGGCTTCGTCACTGAATGTCCCCATCGTGATACAGATGCCCTTGCCCGCCTTGACTTCCTTGAGATGGGAATGAAAATCCCGCACCACAAGCTCCCCGGTTGTCCCTTGGCTTCTGACGAATCTGAACGCAACCACATCCGACCATTTCGGGGTGTCAATTTCCGCGTTTATGTCCGCCCAGTCGTTTTTTGTTACGGTAATGTTGGTGATCTTCACCTTTGCCCGCTGATAGTAGGTCATTACGCTTCTTCTGCAAAGGGCGACAAAATCCGCCTGGCTTCCCATAAGGAAAATTTGGAGGTTTTTATTCGAATGCAGTTCCTGATACTGAGCTATCAACACAGGCACGTCTTTGTACCCCGGATTATCCGCCTGTATTTGTTTAAGCAGAGGCAACGCCTTCCCGATATCGTTGCGCTTTAGGTAGGCCGTGGCTAATCTATACCGCAGGTCTAACGCCACATCAGGCTTGATATTGTCGTGCTTCAAACCGATTTCAAAATTTTCTATCGCCTTGTCGTAATTATGCGCGTTGGCGTTGATGTTGCCGGCGAACAGACATGCGTTTGCGCCCATAACCGGATCGGAACGCAGGAACGCGAAAATTTTCAGCGCCTGATCCACCTGATTCGCCTCAAAGTAGCATTCGCCCAAAACAAAAAGAGATTCCTTATCGTCCGGCGCAATATCTATCGCCTGGCGGATAAATGTCATAGCCTCCTTATGCCTGTTCAATTTGAAAAAAGCATGCCCGAGGTACCGCAAAGTCGCGGCGTCTTCGGGATTGACAACAAGGGCTGACTGAAGCAGTTGCGCCGCTTTTTCGTAATTTTTTTTTTGAAATTCAACAATGCCAAGATTGAAATTTACGTCAAAATCATTTTGTTTCAGAGAACGGGCGACCGTAAGCCCTTTATACGCGTTGTCAGTCAAGCCAAGTTTGAGAGCGCAGATGCCGTAATGGCAGTATACCGTAAATTCATCATTGCTGCCGCCAACCTCGGTGAGCGTTGTATATGTCTTATACGCTTCCTCCCAATTACCCTGCGCATAAAAATGATCCGCCACCGTATAAAGCGCTTCTGCGTCTTTGGGATTTTGGGCGAGTTTCTTGTTCGCTTCCTTTAATTTAATGTTGTTGATGCTGGTAGAATTTCCGTCTTCTCCTCGTCTGAGAGCGCGTCCGACAAATATGACACACACTACAACTAGAAGAATAACGGCAAGCACTACAATAAGAATAAAAGTCATATTTTATTTATCGGCAGAAATTATCGATCATTGCAGAGTTTTTCCATGACATACGCCCCGCTTGGAAGACCCTCTTGACAAATACGGGGCGCGTTGGTAAACTTTTGTAATAAACGTGTCGGTTTAACTTAAAAAATGGAGGCTATAAAATAATGACGGAGTCCCGCAATGAAACGCTGGATGAGACTGACTTTGATATCGTATTATCTAATGATATAGATTTTTCAGGAACGGCAAGGCTCGAAAAACCTGTTCTGGTGCGCGGTAAAATTACCGGAGAGATATTTTCGACCAGCCTCCTTGTTATTGATGAAGATGCGGTTGTGGACGCGGATATCACCGCCCCTCATGTTGTCATACGGGGAACCGTCAAAGGCAACGTGAACGCATCGGAGAAAGTCCACATCACTTTAACGGGAAAACTGCAAGGAAATATCACCACCACGGAAATTTGCATGGAATCGGGCTGTCTGTTCAACGGGCGCTGTTCCATGACCGGAAACCCTTCTCCATCTATACAAGAAACCACGCCCAAGCTATGAACCCGTCCCGTACGCGCCGTTGTATGAGGTGTATCAGTGTGTGCATGTTCCTGCTTTCGGCGTTTAGACTTTTTCCCCAAAACGCCCGGACAAAACCGAATGCGGTTGTTGAATACCGTACGGGCAACTATGAAAAAGCGGTACGCATTTGTCAGGAAGAAATAGCCGGTAACGCCAACAACATCGATGCCCATGTTGTCGCGGCGTGGAGTCTCATACGGTTAGGCAGATACGAGGAAGCCCATATCTACGCGACGGCGGGACGCAATATCAGCCGGTACGACCCGCGGATCATCGAAATTCTTGGGGAAACCGGTTATTATCAAGGCAGAAATCAGGACGCCCTGCGTTATTTTCAGGAATACGTCAATTATGCGCCAGAAGGGGCATCCATCGATCAGGTTTACTTCTTTATGGGCGAACTGTACATCAGGCTCGGCAAGTTCCATTCCGCGGACATTGCCCTGTCGACTGCGGTACACTGGCAACCGAAAAATGCGGAGTGGCTCGCCCGCCTCGCCTACGCCCGCGAGAGCGCGGGAGACTACGCCAACGCGCTTCTGGCTTACGAAAAGACTTTGTCAATTAATCCGCAGATGACCGATGCGCGGCGTGGGTTTGAGCGGGCGCGGAAAGCGCTCGGTGCGCGTTAAGGAAAAAATGAAACCTTTTTTCAAAAAAGACATCGAGATAACACAAAAAACCTTCAACGCTCTTGAAAATGAGCAGAAGGAGATGATACGGGGCATCATAGAACTCTCCGGTACCACGGTAAAAGAAATCATGGCGCCGCGTATTGACACGGTTTTTATTCATGCAAGCTCGCCCAAAGATGAAATTCTCGCCGCAATCACAGAAAGCGGACATTCCCGTTTCCCGGTATACGAAGAGACCATAGACAACGTTATCGGCATCCTTTATGCGAAGGATGTTCTTACCTGCCTTGTCAAGAATCAGGAATTCGACATTCAAAAACTGCTCCGCACTCCGTTTTTCGTGCCTGAGCCAAAGCGCATTGACGAGCTTTTTCGGGAACTCAGGCGCAAACGGGTGCATATTGCGGTTGTAGTCGATGAGTATGGCGGCGTTTCCGGCATCGTGAGCATGGAAGACATACTTGAGGAAATCGTCGGGGACATTCAGGACGAGTTCGATAATGAAACCGAGAACATAGTCAAGATAAACGAAAGCATGTTCCTCTGTGACGCGCGTGTCAACCTCGAAGACCTCGCGGAAGAGATCAACATCGATCTTCCGGTTGATAACTTCGACACATTGGGAGGCTTTGTGTTTGATCTTTTTGGGAAAATCCCTGTTAAATACGAAAAAACCGTGTATAATGGTTGTGACTTCATCGTTCAGGAAATGGAAGGGTACAAAATCCAGAAGGTAAAGATCGTGATGAAGCGTGAAAATGAGGAGTAAAAATGAAATGCCGGTTGAGGCTGTTTCAAAACTCGGTTAGTGCGGAAACTGAAGTTTCCGATGAAACAGGCATGGGAAACAGCGGTCAAAAAACCGCTGTTCCGCTTAAATCTAAGTTCGCTGTTCCAAAGACTGCCGCCCTAGCGCGCGTTTTGGAACAGCCTCGAATCATTCTTATAATAATACTGTCCGCAAGCGCCGGCGTTCTCTACGCGCAAGCTCCCGCAAGCGTGTCCTCCTACTACAATCAGGGACGCGCCTTCATTGTGGAGGAGGACTGGTACTCCGCATCGGAAGCCCTGCTTGAATGCCTGCGCCTCAGCCCCGCCCATGTGGAAGCCACCGCCGCGCTCGCCGAGTGTTATTACAATTTAGGTGAATTTGACGAAGCCCTCGCATGGGTGCGGAAGGCTCGCGTCCTTGCGAGAGGAAACATAGCTCTTGCAAACCTTGAAGCCTTTGTCCTCATTGCACTGGGACAGCTTGACGCGGCTTCCTCGGTGATCGCCGACTCACTCTCCCGCGAACCCTACAACAAAGAAGCTCTGTTCGCCGCTTCGGAGCTTGACATTGCCCGCGGCCATTCCGGGGATGCGGTTCGGCGTTACCAAGAGGCCGTCCGCCGCTACCCGGACGACAGACGTCTCCTCATCTCCCTCGCGCTTGTACAAGGATCGCTCGGTAACGCGGAGCAGGCGAAGTCCTACATAGAACGCGCCCTCCTCCAGCACACGGATGATTACCGTGTCTATTACTACGCGGCGTATCTGGACGCGGAGGCGGGAAGAATCAATTCCGCAATAGCGTATGCGGAAAAATCCCTCTTCTATAAATCCGGTTTTGATCCGGCGCGTTCCCTTCTTGCGAGCCTCCGTTACAGAACGGGCAAATACGAAGAGGCGGCGCGTCTCGCCGATGAGACAATCGCGTTTAACCAGAAGAATTTAAGCGCGTGGTACCTCAAGGGCATGTCGTACGTCCAGCTTGGACGCAAGGGCGATGCCAGAAACATTTTTATAAACGCGCTCGCCATCGACCAAAGCGATGAATTTATCCGCATTGCGCTGGAAGAGCGGCTTATAGTCGACACCAACCTCGAAGACCCGAGCCGCGTCCGCTGGGCGGACTACCATTTCAACCGCGCCCGCGATTACAGAGCCGCCAACCTGTCGGATCAGGCGCTTTTTGAATACCGCCGCGGACTCCGCATCAATCCGTACGCGCCCGCCAGAAAGGAATACGCCGAAATTCTCAGGCTGCAAGGCTACCCTGCTCGTTATGTTGAAGAACTGCGCTTCATGCAACAACTCGGCATCGCGGACAAAACCGTGGATGACGCGGTGGAAGCCTATGACGCGCTTTTAGCCGATGCGCTTCACCGGCAGTGGGGCGTTGATCCCGCGTCAAGCGTTGAACGCCATTGGAACGTTGCGATCTTCTCGGTTGTTTCCCAGTCGAGTTTTTATCATGCGGACGCGGGCGCCCTTACCGCTTCCTATATAAAAGACTTTATGATCCACGATAGAAACATCACTCCCATGAACATTGCATTGAGACAGCCTTCTTTTTCCGTTGCTTTCAGGGAAGCGCGTTCAGCCGGCGCGGATTACTTTCTCATCGTATCGGTAAACGAAAATGAGCGGGATATATCGGTCAAGGGCGAATTCTTTGTAGCTCGTACCGGCTCCCCGGCCGGCGTTTTTTCCTCTTACCGCACCGGCGCGGACAAATTGCGGAACGCATCCTACGGAATCACCGAACAATTAAGCGTATCCCTCCCGTTCCGGAGTGTACTGCTCCAGCATAAACAGGGGCAAGGACTCATTGACAAGGGAAGAGCTGACGGGGTGAGCGCCGGAACAACCTACGATGTGGTGAAAAAAAAGCAGACCGTTATCAAAAATGAAGGCATAGGAATTCTCTACTCTGCGGAAGATGTGGTCGGCAAGCTGGTCATTACCGTTGTTGATGAGGAGGTCGCAACCGGTACGCTTTCCCGCATCGGCTTTTTCGACCGGATTGCGGACGGAGACGAGGTTTTGTTGATCCCGGAAACCCAAGACTTTGCTTCGCCGCCGCACATGGATCAGCAACCTGCGGCAGATCCGGAATTACGCGCTTTGTTGAGAACCTTACGATGACGCTTCCCGCCAAAGCGCCGGAGATCTTTGGCAATTCCCGCGTCATTTTTCCTTTACATGATGATTTGCCACGCGCCGCCCTTCTGCTTGGCGCTCTGTTTTAGAATCGTTCGTCAGTCTCTGGTTATGCGCATTACTATGGCCGCTTGGATTGTCTGCGGTCCGCGTCAGCCGCTTCCGCATCATCGGCCGCGAGACCATCGGTTTGACCCGCCTCGGGTGATTCCGCCGCCTGCGTCGTAACGACAACCATTTTGGGGGCGCTTGCCGTAACGCTAAGGTACACGGGTATGTTCACATCAACCGGTAAAGAAAAGGACCCCGCTTCCTGAATTTCCGCGCAATCCACGCTGAATGCGTCAAGCGCCGTGTACCGGTCAAGATCGCGCTGCCTGCCTTCAACGGAGACGCTTCCTTTCTCAATGTTCAAGATGGCCGTCCAGCGGGTGGAATCCAGATTTTTCAGGCCAATGGGGACGTTTTTGTAGGTTTTCTGCGCAAGAATTTCCTGCACAACGCCCTTGAATTCCACAGTCGCGCCGCCCCGTATTATGGCAAGCGGCTCGTGATTCAGAATGTTCACCACAACGGAAAAGTCCGAATCACGGTCGTCAAGCTCTACATCTTCGGTAAAAAGCTCTGAAATATTTGCGAGTACATCCGCAGGACCATCGACAACGGCTTGTTCCGGCGTAAGAGTCCAGTCCGCAAGTTGATACCCGCTACGCGGACTGCCCCTGACGTTTGTCTTGATTTGCACCGTTTTGCTTGTCTTATGATCTATGGTCAAAGATATTTCCCCAGGTTCAACCTTTATTTCAAGAGGATCAACACCCAAAGCGGTTCCTTTTTTTCGTATCTGTACCGGAACCCGATGCGTCCCCTTGGTTTTTCCCTTGAGATCGATATAGGCAATGACATCATCTTCCAGAATGGGGTAGACACTGTTCGCTTCTCCGCGCAGGCTCACGCGGATCGTCTGGTCATACGGGCTGGAAGGCGTATAGCTTCCGTCAATTTCCAGATACAACGGCGCTGAAAAAAAGCGCTCCTCCATGGAAGACGCCTTGTGAAACGCAAACAACAGGATCGCCAAAACAACGGACATCACCTTGACGGTCCAGTTCTCGGCGATTTTCAAGAGTATTTTTCTATAGTCCAATGGTTTCATAATAGACGCCTCTCTTATTTCTTAAACGGAGCGGCTTCCAAAGGATTAATGCCATCGAACGAGCCGTTTGCATTGTCGGCGTCTCCGTTTGTTTCTCCAATACCGGCGCTGCGTTTCCCATGCTCAAGCAGATCCCTCAATTTTCGAGTGGCTTCTATGGGTGAAAGATCGTAGTACAGCTTTCCGTCAAAGGCAAGGCTGATAGCCCCGGTCTCTTCGGAGACAACCAGAATCACCGCGTCCGATTGCTCGGACATGCCCAAAGACGCCCTGTGGCGGGTGCCGAAACTTTTTTTGATGTCCTGTTGCTCGGACAAGGGAAGGAAGCATCCGGCAGCCGCGATCCGCTCATTTTGAATGATCATCGCCCCGTCGTGGAGGGGTCCGTCAAACTCAAAAATGGCAACGATGAGGCTTGAAGAAATTTCCGCATTGAGCTTTGTCCCCGTATCAATGATATTCTTGATGTTGATTTTTCGGGGAAACACGACGAGTACGCCGCGCCGCTTTTGGGAAAGAATCTCCGCAGCCGTGATGACGGCTTCCAAATGCCCCGCGTTCGGCTTGGCGTTCGGTCTAAAAAACTCGCTTTGCCCGAGTCGGAGGATTATCTTGCGCAATTCAGGCTGAAACACAATGGCGACCGCGATAAGCAGTCCGGGAGCCAGCGCCTTGAGTATCCATACCAGCGTGGAGAGTTTCAGCAAGGTCGCCAGTCCATACACCAAGGCGAGAAAACCCGCCCCCTTTATCATCTGTACGGCTTGGGTTTTTACCAAAAGCCCATACGTCATGTACAGCAACAACGCCAAGATCGTTATGTCCAGCGCCGGACGTATTATCTCATACATTGCCGGCAGTTTCTGCAGCCACTCCATGCAACACCTTTACCATATCAACCGATTCTTTAACATCGTGTACCCTGATAATATCCGCTCCGGCCATAATGGCGGCCGCGTTCGCCGCAAGGGAACCGGCGAGCCTGTCCTCTATGCCTCTTCCGGTCAGTTCTCCAATGAAGGTTTTCCGCGAAAGCCCAACCAGCACAGGATAGCCCAGAGCGCGGATTGTTGCAAGGCGCTTGATGAGCGCCGTGTTGTCTTCCAGACGTTTTCCAAAACCCACCCCCGGATCCACTATGATGTTTTCCCGCGCAACGCCCGCGTTCAAAGCCCTCTCTGCGGCGTCTTTCAAATAAGAAGCGACTTCCTCAACAACGTCTTGGTAGAACGGCCCGTTTTGCATGGTTTCAGGCGCGCCTTTCTTGTGCATAAGCACGACTTTGGCGCGATACGCGGCGCAGACCTTTCCCATATCGGGATCGTCTTCCAGCGCGGAAATATCATTGATAATGTTCGCGCCGACTTCCAATGCCGCGGCCGCAATCGCGGCTTTCCGCGTGTCCACCGATATGGGCGCGGCAGACCGGCGTCTGACGCCCCGGATGACCGGCAATACCCGCCTGCCCTCTTCTTCCTCGTCTATGTACGCCGCGCCGGGCCGCGTCGATTCTCCGCCGATGTCAATGATGTCCGCGCCGTCCTCCACGGCGCGCAACGCCTTCTCCACCGCCGCCTCAGGGTCAGCCGCCCTGCTCCGCGCAAAAAAGGAGTCGCCGGTACAGTTGATTATCGCCATGACAAAAACGCGGCGGCTGGCGCGGCGACCGTCTTGTGTATTATTGATCATACCCCTGCTTCCGGAATCCCATCCCGCGCCTAACGCGACCGCGCTTGACACGGATTCAATGAGAAACCGTTTATATAATTGCGGTAGAGTATAAAATCAGAACAAAAGAGTGTCAAGCGTTGTTGCGGGAATGATCGGCGCGGCAGGAAACGGTCAATCCGCCATTGGGACGGGCCGGTAGATAGGAAGTTATCAACGCTGCGCGATGCCCGCCCCGCCGGCTCCGCGCTTTCCAAAAATTAATACCGCGGGACAAAGCCTGCGGTATTAAATCAGTTGGTTTTTGGCAGAGGCAAATCAATACATTTTACACATTATTCCTCAAAATCAGCGGCGAGGTCGCTTGGTATAATATTTTTGGAGGTGATCCACAAAGTATGATGGCCCTCAAACGAAGCCGTAATTGATATAAAAGAAAACTATGTCAAACGCTTTCCGGTGGTTAAACAGCTTCTTCGAAAAACAACAGGTTCTCCGAAATGTACGCCGTATCCGTGCCTCAGCCGGCAATTATTCCCTTTTATCCCTACCGTGCGCTCTTTTCCCGTATCATGATTGTCTTCCGCGAAGGCTGCCGGAAAACTATCCCAATCATCCGCCGCTATCCGGGCAACAGCTTATCCCCGGCCTTTTTATCCTCTTTCTCAATTTTTTGGCGGTTTTCAAGTCCCGTTTCCCCCGTACAAACGCCGCAATCTCCCCGCTTTCACGGTGATGCGCGTAGATAAGCCATACTTTGTTCTTCTTTTCCACCGCATACGTCCAAAACTCGCCTGTCCCAAGGCGGGCATAGCGGCTTTGTTTCGGTTTTATCCTGTTTTTGTCGATGTAAGCGCTTTTAAGACCGCGGTAACGCTTATTTCGAGTATTATCACGATGTCCCGTATGCCGACTCCCCTGACCGGCATGTTTTTAACCCGTGAAAGCGTTCCGTCTAGATCACCACCATATTTTGAATATTTTTAGGCGGGTATTGCACATAAAACGTTCCGGCGGTACATGATGTTCCAGCCCGAATAAGAGCTTTGCGTAGCAAAGACCAGGGCTGGCAAAATGTGCCGGAGTGAGCCGTGGGAAGGAGAGTAGCGGAAAGACCAAGACTTTATGATTATTGAAATAACGGGTATCCTTATTCCAACGGGATTAGGGAGCCGGGACCGGTTGCCGCCCGGCGAGAGGCTGCGGCCCGTAAGGGCAGACCTCGCGCCCTAGAATAATCTTCAACCGGCCGCCGGACGAACAGATGCGGAACGCCG
>JAITAW010000253.1 GCA_031283905.1 Treponema sp.
CATTGAATCGCGCGGAGTGAGCTTGTGTTCTTAGAATACGCCCAAATGCCGTCAAGCGCCGCGCCTACTGGACTTTTTGTTTTTGCGCGAGTACAAATGATTATAGATTATCAGACGGCGGCATTGATTATTGTTGACGTACAGAACGATTTTTGTCCCGCCTATACGTTGGGCGGGAAAAGCCACCCCGAAGGCTCTCTTGCGGTGGCGGGCGGCGGCGAAGTGTGCGTTCCTCGCGGCGGTGTACCATAGCGCGTTTTCAAAAAACCACACTTGTCAATCTTTTCGTAATATATTACATTATAATCATGTTAAATAAGATTGCTAAACTGTTGTTCGGCTCCCAACATGAACGAGATCTAAAAAAACTGCTACCAGTGTTGCATACGGTGAATGAGAAAGAAGCGTGGGCGGCAAGCCTTCCACCCGAAGAATTTCCCAACATGACCGCCGCGTTTCGTGAGCGTTACAATAAAGGCGAAAGCCTTGACGATATTCTGCCGGAAGCCTTCGCCCTGGCGCGGGAAGCCGCCCGCCGCACACTGGGAGAACGTCCCTATGACGTGCAGGTTCTCGGATCTATCGTGCTTCATCAGGGAAAAATCGTTGAGATGAAGACGGGTGAAGGCAAAACGCTGATGAGCGTGTCCGCAACATACCTCAACGCCATTCCGGGCAAGGGGATACATGTTGTTACCGTGAACGATTACCTCGCGGAGCGGGACGCGGACTGGATGAGACCCATATTCACCTATTTAGGGCTTACGGTCGGCGTCATTCTTTCAAATATGGACAACGAGCGGCGCAAGGAAAACTACGCCGCAGACGTTACGTACGGTACCAATAACGAGTTCGGCTTCGACTACCTCCGCGACAACATGTGTCCTTCCTTGGAAAGACGTGTACAGCGCGGCCACAATTTCTGTATCGTTGATGAAATCGACTCGATCCTGATTGATGAAGCCCGTACGCCGCTCATCATTTCCGGCGCCGCGGAAGACGATACATTCAAATTCGCCGAGGTGGACAGGTTGTTAGGATCGCTTGAGGAAGTGACGAAAAAGAACAACGGCGACTATCCCGATGAAACCCAGGGCGAGGAAGTCATCGGTGATTATAAGTTGAATGAAAAGAGCAAAAATATTTCCTTTACCAATGACGGTCTTGCAAAAATTGAGAAATTGCTCCAAAAACGCGGACTTATCAAAGGCGCTATTGTTGACGAGGAAAATTTCGAGTATATCCACTACTTTACCCAGGCTTTACGGGCGCATAAACTTTTTCATCTTGACACCGAATACGTGGTTCAGGATGGACAGGTGCAGATCGTGGACGAGTTTACCGGGCGCATCTTGCACGGACGCCGGTATTCGGACGGGCTTCACCAGGCGATTGAAGCGAAAGAGCATATCAAGATAGCCCGGCGCAACCGCACCTTGGCGACCATCACGTTCCAGAACTACTTCAGGTTGTACACAAAGATATCCGGTATGACCGGCACCGCGGACACCGAAGCCGTTGAGTTCAACAAAATATACAAATTGGATGTGGTGGTTATTCCCACCAACCTTCCCGTATCGCGGCAAGATGAAAACGATGTCATTTATTTGACCGAAAAAGATAAATTCGAGGCGCTCTGCAGCGAAATATCCGAGGCTTACAAGAAAGGGCAGCCCATGCTCATCGGCACCGTATCTATCGAGAAATCCGAAAAACTCGATGCCATGCTTACGCGGCGCGGTATCAAGCATGAGGTGCTTAACGCGAAAAACCACGCGCGCGAGGCGCTTATCATTGCCGAAGCGGGCGCGAAGGGAGCGGTAACTATAGCCACCAATATGGCGGGGCGCGGTACCGACATCAAGCTGGGAGGCAGTCCCGAACACCGCGCCCGCAAGCGCACCGGCACCGATGCAAGCCCTGAAAAATACGCGGAAATTTACGCTGATGAATATAAAAAATGGCTGAAGGACTATGAAGAAGTAAAGAAACTCGGCGGCTTGTACGTCATTGGTACGGAGCGCCATGAAAGCCGGCGTATTGACAACCAACTTCGCGGACGCTCAGGACGGCAGGGCGATCCCGGACGGTCGAAGTTCTTTATCTCTATGGACGACGAGTTGATGCGGCTTTTCGGCGGTGAGCGCATGAAAAATCTGATGACGCGGCTTATGAGTTCCGATGAATCGCTCAAAGCCGAACCGCTTGAACATCCGTGGCTGAATAAGAGCATAGCGCAGGCTCAAAAGAAAGTGGAAGAGCGCAACTTTGAAATCCGCAAACATCTGTTGGAGTACGATGATGTTCTTAACCAGCAACGCAAGTTCATCTATGAGCAGCGGGACGCGATTCTTCTGGACGCAGACCTTAAAAAGCGGGTGAACGATGCCACCTCCGATATGGTGTCCGCCGCCTTTGATGATTTCAAAAAGTCTTTACGGCATGATACGCTTACGGCGACACGGCAGTTAGGCGAGCGCCTCAAAACCAAGTTCGGATTTACGCTTGATGTGGAAGAAGCGATGAAAACGGAGCCGCAACAGCTTGAAGAGAAAATCAACAACGCCTTGCAACAGGATATCGCCGACAAGGTTGCGCTGGTAGGAGAAAACAACCTCAACGCCTTTATCCGTATGCAGTACCTCAACTCAATAGACAGGCGTTGGCTCGATCACCTTGAGAACATGGAGGCGTTGCGGGAGGCGGTGTATTTACGCAGCTACGCGCAAAAAAACCCCCTTACCGAATACAAAATCGAAGGTTTCCAGATATTCGACACCATGATAGATCAGATACGGGAAGAGATCGCTTCGCACACGCATCTTGTACACATACAAATCGGGGCGGAACGCGCCGCCAAAACGGTGGGGACCGTCCAATCGGCGAGCCACGGCAACGTGGGCGCTTTTGCCGCGGCCAGAAGCGCGGCGCCCAATGGAAGCCGCGCACAAGAAGGCGATGCGGTTACCGTGGTACGCGCCCACCCCAAGGTCGGACGCAACGATCCATGCCCTTGCGGTTCGGGTAAAAAATACAAGCAATGCCACGGACGGTAGCCGCGTCAGCCAGCGATACAACTGGAAGACTGCGGCGCAAACGCCGCCTATGCCGCCGCGTTTGCGTCCTTCGTGTGCCTATTGCTACCTTCAAGTATACTCCTCTCCATGTAAATCATCGACAGCGCTTCTACAATTTCTTCAAAATTCAACGTTTCCGGTAAACCAGCCACAATATGAGCTATCACTTCTTTTGCCGACATATTCTTTCTCCTCTAAAGTTATGGATATATAAAGACTTTTCCCAAAGTTTGTTTGGAGTCAGTCTTGTAAAAGGCTGACGTTTAAAACTATTTTCCCAACCAGACAAAGGCATCGCTCCATCCTTTCGCCTTGTACTGTTGCAACAGTTGATTGCTTTCACTATAGCTTACCGGGCCAATAAGGATACGGTAAAGCTGTTTTCCAGACAATTCCGTCACCTGAATAGACAAGTTGTATTGTTTTCCAATTTTCACCAGTTCGCTCTCTAGTAATTCAGGTCTGCTGTACGACCGTAACTGCACATAATACATTCCTTTTTCCATACTTGTAGTCATAGGAACCGAGAAATTCGTAGACATAGGCGCAACCGCAACATCCTGTGGTTGAGATGCCGCTGGCGCGAGCGCGTCTTCAATAGAAGTGATAAAACTTACCGGATTTGGAATGCGATCCTGTTCCCGCTGCGTTACTATGGGCGCAACTTGTTCATCGAGAGGAATATCAACGCCCTTTCCTTCCGGCGCGCGTTTTTCCGCCGGAACAAGAGCCAGGCTGTAATCGTCTGAATAAATCACAGACGCTTCAGCGTCCGGCGTAATGTCCGCTGGCGCGGATTCCCCCACAAGAGCAACGGGCCGCTCGCTTTCTGGAAGCAACGATGACAACTCGTCATCCCCCGCCGCGCCTTCAGCAATCTTCCCGGCGTCCGCCGCTACGGACTCCTCCGCAAGAGCGGACGGCTCGTTCTCTGGAAACGGCGATGACAACTCGTCCTCTGTCGCCGCGCCTTCAGCAATCCTCTCGGTGTCCAGCAGCGCGAATTCCTCCGCAAGAGCAACGGGCCGCTCACTTTCTGGAAGCGGCGGCGGCAACTCGTCATCCCCTGCCGTGCCTTCAGCAATCCTCTCGGCGTCCGCCGGCTCAATGTCGATCGCCGCAGATCCCTCCGCAAGAGCGGACGGCTCGTTCTCTGGAAGCGGCGGCGATGACAACCCGTCATCCTCCGCCGCGCCTTCAGCAATCCCCTCAACGTCCGCCGGCGCGGCTCCCTCCGCAAGAGCAATAGGCCGCTCGCTTTCTGGAAGCGGCGCAGGGGAATTTTGTTGGGCTGAATTGATTCGAGCCATTGGATCGTAGTCAGGATCCCCATTCGAAATTTTGTTCTCCAAAGGAGGAAGCATCGTTACCGGATCAATGGCTTCCATTACACGCACCCTGCCCGGGTAATTCGCAGACAGGGCTATAGCATCAGCAGCCTCTTTGGAGAGGAGTATCAATATACTGGCATTATCTAACACGGCAGAAACAACAACATGGATAGTTTTGCCATTCTCAAGATTAGTAACAATCACCGTAGTATTTCTCGGAAAAGAATTAGTGGCCGCATAATAACCGGTATCAGGCAAGACGCCGTCAGGCGCAACCGCCACGACTCCCTCCCATATAGAAGCGCCAATAATCGCCCCAATAACGAGGAGAAAAAAGATTGCAATGGCAACTAACTTGAAAACTAATTTCATACTATTACTTTATCGACAAAGAAGCTGCAAGTCTAAAGATTTCCTGCCAATATCCGCTGTTTTTACAATCCGCAGACCGCACAGCTTGTAACTTGACTTTTATATACAATCTTCATATTTTCATATTTATAGAAAAAAGAAGAACTATGATGACAAAGAGCAGTTTGTTTTTGTGGTTTTTTGTACTGGCCCTGTCTTCTGCCGCCGCGCAACAGAAATTCGCGCTGGTTATCGGGAATAGGGCCTACACCGGCATTACCCGGCTCAACAACCCGGTGAACGACGCCAGCGACGTGTCCGCCGCCCTGCGGGGTCTGGGAGATC
>JAITAW010000073.1 GCA_031283905.1 Treponema sp.
TGATACAGGCCGCTTCTTCTTCCTTTCCAATAAAAGGGCGGGCAAATGGTATATTCATCCGAAGCATGTATGTAAGCCTATGCAAGATCGCTTTGATTGTCAAGAACGCGCGCTCATGCGATGCTTTGATACTCCATAGGGCAGAGGTCTTATCGAAATTTTCACTTTGATAACAAACAATGTTGAAGGCATGGGCCGCGCCGCCTACGACATCTCCAAGCAAACCGCCCGCCGCGATTGAGTGGGAATGAGCGGGGCGGCGGGGGCCGCTGTTACACCAATGCTTGCCGGTTTCAGTTTCACAAAAACCTCCCCGATAATGCGTATCCCATGCGGGGGCTATGCCGTTGTTTCTTGCTTCAGAATATCAAGAATACGCTTTAACCACTCGTCATATTTCGCATTATCGTCTTCGATTAAGTCGCCGTTGTTATACCACATAAACAGGGCGTATTTCTCCTGCGCTCATACGAGAGCCGGCAGCAGCGCCAGCGCGCACGTTCCCCTTATTTAAGTAAGATATTTTAGAAAGAAACTATAGCAGAATTGGAAAGAAAGGACAATTATTGAAGATTTCTCCTTGAAATTGTATCGTATACAGGGAAACGAATCTCCGCACCCCAGTTTACGCCCCAAGGGGCGCAAACATGTTTGGCGCAAAACGTTTGCGGCGGAGTATTAAACCCTACCGGTCGCCGCCGCGCTTGCGGTATCATGATAGAAGTACATAGCCGGACGCCCGCGTACAATCCCCATAGAAAACTCGAATCGCTCATTCAGTAAATTAGAAAATCCACCCTTCTCCACCTGCATACACCCCTTTACACGTTACGTATTCTTGCTTCATACGGCGATATCGTAACATGCGGTCCAAAAAATACATGCCATCCATCTATGGTATCTACATGCTTACCGCATGGCGGGTTAAAAACGTATAGTTTCTCATGAAAAAACATAGTTTTTATTAAAAGATACTTGACATTATCTATCGGTTTAGTTATTATACTAAATACATAGTATTATTAGGAATAAAAATTCCTGGTTAAATAAATTAGAACATTCAGGATGGAAACCATGTCTTCGTTTGAAAGGAAATACATTGACCGTCTCCCGAAAGTATTCATAGTTTTCCCGATGACCCTGTCCGCAGTCGCGCTATCGGTTATCGAAGCGCTGAAATGCCGCTATGGCATTAAGAATGCGGACCGTACGCCCAGGTCGGCTACCGACCGGTGTTTCTGACAAAGGACGTGAGAACATTTTCGGATTTTTCGGCCTGCCGTGAAGATCCGCAGTGGCGCGTTGCGCTGCTAATCGAACAGCACTGGCGGCATTCAGCCGCGTTATTATAGGAGTTAGTATGAAAAACTATTTTGTTAAAACAGTATTCGTTCTGTTTTCGGTTGCGCTTATGGCGGGTTGTGCGCCCAAAAAGACGGACGGCGGAGGGACGGACGCAAAAGCCACGGTAAAGGCTGAAAAATTCAACATCATCGCCGATCCAAACTTAACATCGAACCCTCTGTCAATTATTGCGCGGGAGCGCGGATACTTTGCCGAGGAGGGCATCGATCCAAATTTCATCTTTTTGCGGGACGGGCGTACCGAGGCGCTTTCTACCGGCAAGGGCGACATCTACCTTCAAGAACTGATTCCACCGCTTGTCTATGCATCACAAGGAGCGCCGGTTAAAATCATCGGAGGCACCCTTTCCGGAGGCAATTACGTAATTTGCAAGGCGGAAAACGCCGAAAAGTACGCTACGCTTGAAGGCTGGAAAGGGGCGAGACTTGGTACAGTGCGGCTTTCCACCTCCGAGATGGTCTCGCGCTATGCGATTACGCAAGCCGGTCTTGACACGGAAACGGACGTGCGTTATACCGAAATTGATAGCTACCCCAACATCATTGAGGCGGTGCGGAAGGGACAGGTTGACATCGGCTTTATCGCAGGCGGCCCGTACCGGCAGAGCGCCCTTGACCTGGGGCTTTTCATCCTTTTCCCGATGAACTTCCTCACTCCGAACTACCTCTGCTGCCGCCTTAATGCTTACACACCCTCTTTAGAAGCAAAGCGCGAACTTTTTGTACGTTTTCTTGTTGCTTACCTTCGCGCATGGAAGGATTTCAACGACATAAATCAGCGCGAGGACATCATCAAAATGTTCGCAACCCTTACTTCGCAGACGGAGGCGTTTATTACCGAGATGGTTTTTGACCCGAGCCGCAACGGCGAGCGTTCCTACAACCCCGATCCTGACCGCCGCCGCGTAACCAATGTGTGGAACACGCTTAAGGTTACGGGCTACATTAAGCCGGAAGGAATCGAGATTGAGAATGTGGTAGACGTTACGGTTTACAAGGATGCCCTTGATGAAGTCCGCCGCCGTTATCCGAATGAGCCGCTCTACGAGGAGTTGGCGGAATTCTACAAGGAAAACGATGAGTAGGATCGTTATTGAAAATCTCCGCCTCATTTTTAAGCAGACCGGCGCGCAGGAAAGCGCAGCGTTTATTGCGCTGGAAAACATGAACGCCGTTATCGAATCAGGCATGTTTGTCTGCGTGATAGGACCGTCAGGATGCGGTAAGAGTACATTCCTCTCCGTGCTTGAAGGGCTTATCGCGCCGACATCGGGCCGTGTGTTGATTGACGGTATGCCGGTAACAGGGACGGGACCGGAACGCGCCGTGGTTTTTCAGCAGTATACGCTCTTCCCGTGGATGACCGCGAAGCAGAACATTGTCTTCGGGATAAGGCAGGCGCTCAAGGACCTGTCCGAAAAAGAAGCATCGGCGCGGG
Organism: Treponema sp.; assembly: GCA_031283905.1. Lineage (GTDB taxonomy): Bacteria > Spirochaetota > Spirochaetia > Treponematales > Breznakiellaceae > JAIRKH01. Next base: position 2,803 of record JAITAW010000073.1, read on the forward strand.
CGGATGATTTCCTGCAAAAAGTGGGGCTTGTGGACGCCGGCGACAAACTTCCCGGCCAACTTTCCGGTGGTATGCAGCAACGTGTAGCCATCGCCCGCGCTCTTGCGGTACATCCCAAGATCATCCTTATGGACGAGCCTTTCGGCGCTATCGACGCCAAGACCCGCATCGTGTTGCAGGAACTTCTTTTAGAGCTGTGGGGCGGGGACGAACAGAAAAAGACCGTGGTCTTTGTAACGCACGACATCGATGAGGCGCTTCTTTTGGCCGACCGCATAATTTTTATGAAGCCGAAAGAAATCGCCGAAACGATACCCGTGCCGCTGTCGCGCCCTCGTGCAAAGAACGGTCAGTTTGTGGACGGTGATGAGTACCGCAGAATTCGCGCCCATCTTGTCGCGAAATTTTATCAGGATGTGCGCGAACATATAGATGGCGAGGTCGTATTATGAAAAGCAATACAGATGATAAACGGATAGCTTTCATTTCAAGAATCATCAATCTGCCGATGCTTTTTCTGTTGCTTGTAATTATACTCGCGCTTTTTGCGCCGTCAAAAATGAATGTACGCTTTAAGATACAGGCGCCGTACAGTTTTATCACGGCGGCAATTTTAGCGTGGCTGTATTTTCAATTCAAATTAAGCAAAACCGCGCAAGCCGCACGGGATGTCGCGTCCATCGTACTGGGTTTTCTGTTTATATGGGAAATCGCCGTAACGAAACTTGATTTACTGCCCTTTGTATTTGTACCTGCGCCGGAAAATGTATTCAACGTATTTGTAAGTGATTACAAAATGATATTTTCCGGCTTCATACGTTCCATCTTCTTATTGCTTTCCGGATTTACCGCCGCGATAATTGCCGGCGTAGGCTTCGGCATTGCGGTGGGCTGGATTCCTCGCCTGCGTAACGCCGTATTTCCGATAGCAAAGGCGATAAGTACGGTGCCCGCGCTCATCTACAGCCCCTACCTTGTGGTAATGATGCCCACATTCACGAGTGCATCTATCTTTGTCATATTTTGTGGCAGTTTCTGGATGCTTTTTATGAATATGATTCAGCGCGTGGGCACTATCGATCAGCGCATCATCAACACGGCAAAAATACTTAACGTAAAAACCGGAGCGATGCTTTTCAAAATTATTTTGCCGTACACTCTGCCGCATATCTTAAATGATATGACGACGATGCTTTCAATTTCGGTGATGACGCTTACTGTCGCCGAAATGATTGGCGCGGATCGCGGCATAGGTTTTTACGTACGCCGATCGCTTGATTACGCGAATTATACGCAGTCGATTGCGGGAATTATTTTTATCGCGCTGGTGATAACGGTGCTGAACATCGCGCTTGCGCTTCTGCGTAAAAAACTTATCAGATGGAGTTATTGAAAAATGGCGGATATAACACAGAATGTATGCGAACTTATTGGCAACACGCCGATTATGGAACTTTCGCGTATACAAAAAAAATATGCATTAGGCGCCCGTGTTTTGGCGAAGTTGGAATTCTTTAATCCCGCCGGCAGCGTGAAAGACCGCATCGCCCGCGCCATGCTTGAAGATGCCGAATCAAAAGGGCTTATCGGGCCGCACACCACGATTGTTGAACCTACAAGCGGCAATACCGGACTTGGCCTTGCCGCCGTCTGCGCGTACAAAGGGCTTCGCCTTATCATTGTAATGCCCGAAAACACGTCTAAAACGCATATTGATTTACTAAGAGCCTATGGCACGGAGGTGATTCTTACCGAAAGCTCGAAGGGCGTACGCGAGGCGATTGCGAAGGCTGAGGAGACCGCCGAATCAATACACGACAGTTTTATTCCGGGGCAGTTTATCAACAGCGCGAATCCCGCCGCGCATTTTACCGCGACGGGCCCGGAGATTTGGCGGCAGACTGGTGGCAAAGTTGATTATTTTATCGCCGGTGTTGGTACCGGCGGCACTATTTCCGGAACGGGAAATTTTCTAAAATCGGCAAACAGCAACATAAAAATTATTGCCGTGGAACCGGACGCCTCGCCGTTTTTGTCAACCGGAAAGAGCGGCTCCCACCACATTCAGGGCATTGGCGCGGGGTTCGCGCCCGCCGTTCTCGACACGCACATCTACACCGAGGTGATTCGGGTGAGCGATTCTGACGCATTTGAAACGGCGCGCGTTCTTGCCAAAAACGAAGGCATCCTCGCAGGACCTTCATCGGGCGCGGCGATCCGCGCCGCGATTGACATCGCGCTCCGGCCCGAAGCGCAGGGAAAAATCATAGTCGCGCTTCTGCCGGATTCGGGAGAGCGATACATATCATTGGGAATATTATAAGAGGTTTTAAATGATACATATTCTTACACCAAAACAGTACGTGAATGAACCGGATGCGCTTGCGAAAGCAGGCGAGTATTCCGCCGCGTATGCAAAACGAATATACATTGCCGCTGGAAAAACAGCTCTTTCAAAGGTACGCGATACGGTACTAAAAAGCTTTGACGCGGCCGGAATCGCGAGCGCGATTTTTGAGCACCCGGGATTTCCTACCCATGAGACGGCGCTGGAGATTGCCGCCCGGGCGAAAGAGTTTAACGCGGGCGCGATAGCCGGTATCGGCGGCGGGCGCATTATGGATGTAAGCAAGGCGGCGGGACATTATGCGACGCTGCCGGTTATCGCTATTCCCACCATCGCCGCGACCTGTGCCTGCTGGGCCGCCGTATCGGTACTGTATACCGACGAGGGCGTTATGACCGAACCGCTTTACAACGAAGCGTCTCCCGTGATCATCATTGCCGATACAAACATTATCGCGAAGGCGCCGCCGCGCTATATCAAAAGCGGCATCGCCGACACGCTTGCGAAATGGTATGAATCGTATCCAAACCTCCTTATCAGTAATGATTTTTATCTGCGGCTTGTTACTCGCTACGGCGAGTTTGCTCGGGATGTACTGGAAAGACAGGGACTTAAAGTTGTTCGTGATATCGAAAACGCTATCTATAATTTTAGTGATATACAAGAAGTGATTGATTGTATTTTCGTTCTGGCCGGACTCTGCGGCGCAGTGCGCGGCCTTGCTGATACGCAAGGGCTGGCGCACCCGTTCTACAACGCTTCCACTGCCGTTCCTGCGATGCGCGCCAAACTCCACGGCGAAAAGGTTGCCTGTGGACTTGTAATACAGGCTATTATCGAAGGCCGCGAATTAAGTGAAATACAGCATCGTATTGATATTTTCAAACAGCTGGGCGTACCGCTCACCCTTAGCGAAATGGGCATAGAAAAAGATTTTGACAGCGCATTCGCGGAAATTGCAGATCGTATGCAAAAATCCACGCCGCGCTATTTGGGCATTGACCGCGCCTGGACCCGCGATGAATTACGCGCCGCGATTCTCAAAGTCAACGAGTTGTCAACATCACCCAAAAATAATGCGACGGTTACCTTCAAAGCGGCCATTTCGAACATAATTCCGTTCAGGGCGGCGCGGTCGTTGGAGAGCGTCAAGCGCGAGTTTGGTTTGTCCGAAATTATTAAACTTGCCGGTAACGAAAATATGCACGGCGCATCCCCGAAGGCGCTTGCCGCGCTTGCCGAAGCAAAAGGCGCCGTGCCGTTCTATCCCGATACCGGCATCGCGAAACTCGCCGAGGCGCTTGCCGAAAAATTTGGCGTTAAGCCGGACGAATTGATGTTTGGCAACGGCTCGTTTGAATTGCTTACGCTTATCGCGCTTTCCGTGTTGGAAACAGACGGCGAGGCGATAATCCCTGCGCCGTCTTTCGGCTGGTATACAACAAGCACCCGCGCCCAGAACGCCATGCCGGTCTTTGTGCCGCTGCGTGAACACAAGGTTGATTTGGATGCGATAGCTCATGCTATTACCACGGAAACGCGCCTTATCTGGCTCTGTAATCCGAATAATCCTACCGGCACCTATGTCACTCACTCAGAATTGGAAGAGTTTTTGCGCCGCGTTCCATCTTCAATTCTTGTGGCGATCGATGAAGCGTATATCGATTTTGCACCGCCCGATTTTCCGCAGGTGTTATCGCTTATCCAAACATACCATAATATAATCAGTTTGCGTACGTTCTCTAAAATATACGGACTTGCCGGGCTGCGTATTGGTTATGCTATCGGAAACAGTTCGCTCATTGAAAAAATATCCCGCGTACGCGCGCCGGTAAATGTCAACGCGTTCGCTCAGGAAGCCGCCCTCGCCGCGCTTTCTGATGATGAATTCTACCGCTATGTAATAAACGAAAACGCGAAAGGCAGGGAGTTATACTACACGGAATTGTCGCGTCTCGGAATTGAATACATTCCGACGGCCGGAAACTTTATCATGTTTAACACACGCAAAGCTGCGGTGAATATTGAAAAAGAATACATAAAACGCGGCGTGCTTATACGAAGCGGCGCCGAGTTTGGCATGGATACATGGATCCGCGTAACTATCGGAACCGAGTCGCAAAATAAAAAAATGCTTTCGATTTTGAAAGAGATAATTTAAGGAGAAACAATTAAAAAAGCGCGCTCTGTATAGAGCGTACCGCCGGACGGCGCAGTTTTTCAGTTGAGTTTTATAGGAGTTATATATGAGTAAATACTACGATGTGTTATTATCAAAACCATCTTCCAATGTGCGGGAAGCGCGGCTCGGGTCCATTACCGGTTATCATGGCTGTGTCAGTGATCTGGTTCAGCGTTCCGCGTGCGGCGGAGTAAAAAATCGGGAGCGCTGTTTCAGCCAGTCGAGTATGTGCCTTTCGATGTGCGCTATCGGGCAGCTTTTGGGCATCCGCGACATAGCCGTGATTTACCACGCCCCTTCGGGTTGCTGCGCCAGTGCCGCAGGAACCGCCGTTTTGTCCCAACAGATTGCCGCCCATATCGGCGAAACCAATCGCTCGGTACTTGTCGGTACCGACCTTGACGAAAATGATACGGTGTTCGGCGCGATTGAGCCTTTGAGAAAAATCGCCCTTGAAACATTTAAAACCCACCGCCCACAGGCGATCTTCCTTGCCAGTTCCTGCGTTTCCGGGGTTATCGGCGAGGACATCGACAGCCTTGCCGATGATCTGCGGGAAGATATCGGTATTCCGGTTGAAAGCGTTCACTGTGAAGGCTTTAAATCGCGGATATGGGCTTCCGGTTTTGATGCGGCCGATCACGCCGTATTGCGGGGAATCGTAAAACCGCCGAAGAAAAAGCGTCCGGTGATCAATTTTAAAAATTTCTTTGAAAGCCAGCGCCCACAGATTACCGAAATATTTTCCGAACTCGGCGTAACGCCCCAGTTCCTCTACATGAATTCCACTGTCGGGCAGCTTGAGCGTCTTTCGGAATCGCTCGCCACGGTGTGCGTATGCGGCACTTTGGGTACTTACGTGGGAAACGGGCTGGAAGAACAGTACGATGTGCCGTATATCAGGACGATCAACTTTTCCGGCGTTGCGGGTTTTGAAACATGGCTCCGCAAAATCGGTGAGGTTATCGGCAAAGAAGCGGAAACGGAAGCGTACCTGCGGCGAGAACGGGACAAATACCTCCCTCGTATAGAGGCGCTAAAAAAAGAACTGGAAGGACGTACCGCGGTTATCGGCATGGGACCGGGTTATACCTACGAAGTCAGCCGGGTGCTTCAGGAACTGGGAATAAAAACAATATGGGCCGCCGCGTGGCATTTTGATTACAAGTATGACAACGGACAAAACCCTCCTGCGCTGGACTATCTTAAAAAACACGCGCCGAATGACATCGGTCTTTCCGTTGCCGATATGCAGAACTACGAGATACTCAACATATTGAATACCTATAAACCGGACATCTATTTTTCCCGGCATCCCGGCAGTACCGTCTGGGCCATCAAACAGGGGGTTACCGCCGTTTATTTCGCCGATGAATATTTGGCTTTCGGTTACCGGGGAACGTTGAATTTTGCCCAATATATTGCCGATTCGCTCAAAAACCGCAGTTTTGAGAAAAACCTCGCGGCGCGGGTCGACCTGCCTTATACGGACTGGTGGTATAAAAACGCAAGCGATTCAATGTTACAAAAGGAGGCGCGTTAATGGCGAAAATATTATACCAGCCCCGGTATAAATGCGCCCTCGCCGCCATGCAGACGGTTCACGCCATCCCCAGAGCCATACCGGTATTACATTCAGGGCCGGGGTGCGGCGCCAAGCTCAACGACAATAACGGTACATCGGGCATGTATTCGCCGAATATATTCCCCTGTACCAGCATCAGTGAGAAAGAAGTGGTGTTTGGCGGTGCGGACAAACTGCGCTCAACCATAGAAAACGCGATCAAAATCATTGACGCCGATATTTTTGTAGTGCTTACTGGATGCACTTCGGAAATCATAGGCGATGATGTAGGGGAGGTTGCGGGCGAATTCTCAGACGCAGAAAAGAAAGTCGTCTTCGCCAATACTCCGGGATTCAAGGGCAATAACTACCTGGGCCATGACTGGATATTGCAGGCCATATTCGATCAATATCTCCCTGATAAAAAGGCCGTGGTTGAGCCGGGCCTGGTGAACATATTTTCCGCGCCTCCCATGCAGGACGCATTTTGGCTCGGCAATATGCGGGAAATCGAATCCCTGGTAAGTGAGATCGGACTGACTCCCAACACCATATTCGGCCACGGTCGCGGTCTTCCCAACATTGATCGGATTCCCAATGCCCAGCTTAACCTCCTTATCGGTCCATGGGCCGGCCTTGAAAGCCTCCGGTTTCTTGAAAAAAAATACGGTACGCCTTATATGCACTACCCGACGCTCCCTATCGGCGCCTTTGAAACATCTCGTTTTCTGAGGGCGCTGGTAGAAAAAACCGGAGCGGACGGGGAGTTGATCCGCAAGGTTATCTCTTCCCACGAGGCGGAATACTACTACTACATAGAGCGTTACGCTGATATTTTCTTGGAACAGCGGATAATGTCAAAGCGTTTTGTGTGCGTGGCGGACGCACATTACGCGTTGGCATTTACCAAATTTCTGGTAAACGATCTGGGGATGTTTCCGGAAACCCAGTTCATTACTGATGACACTCCCGAAGCATATCACGAACTGCTGGAAAAGGAATTTAAAAACCTCAACTATGGCATTGCCGCGGACATCGTTTTCAGTACCGATGGCGAAGAAATACACCGTCGTATTCGGGAAGCGTCCACAGGCGGCAATCCGTTGGTAATCGGCTCAAGCTGGGAAAAGCGCCTTGCCCATGAGATAAACGGCATTTTTGTTAATATCGCGTATCCTATGGTTTCCCGCATGGTGATAAACGGGCATATCGCAGGTTATTCAGGCGGACTTAAGGTTCTTGAGGATATGTACACCGAAGCGCGTGAACGATTGGCGTTGTAAAAGCGGTATTATGATTGGAGGTACTATGGCAATACGGCAAATAGCGATTTATGGAAAGGGCGGAATCGGAAAATCAACGACAACGCAAAATTTGACCGCGGCTCTTGCGGAAAGCGGCAAGACCGTCATGGTTGTGGGTTGCGACCCCAAAGCGGACTCAACACGGTTGCTCCTCGGCGGTCTGCATCAGAAAACCGTGCTTGATACCATACGGGATAACAAGCAGGAAGTAACGCTGGACAAGCTGGTAAAAAGCGGATGGAAGAACATACGCTGTGTGGAATCCGGCGGGCCGGAACCAGGCGTCGGCTGTGCGGGACGGGGCATTATCACTTCCATTGATATGCTTGAAAACCTCGGCGCATACACCGATGACCTTGATTTTGTGTTTTACGATGTGCTGGGGGATGTGGTGTGCGGCGGTTTTGCCATGCCGATCCGCGAGAACAAGGCGCAGGAGATTTACATCGTTTGTTCGGGCGAGATGATGGCGATGTACGCGGCCAATAATATTTCCAAGGGGAT